>DASSGC010000411.1:0-3823 GCA_035693765.1 Acidimicrobiales bacterium | reverse complement strand
CCACGCGGCGAGGTAGGCGTAGCCGTTGAAGACGCCCACGTCGGCGATCTTGCCGGGGACGACGTTCTTCAGCTCGAGCTTGCTGACCAGGTCGACGTTCTCGCTCGACGCCGGCAGGTGCCCCGCATCGCCACCATGCTGGTGGTGGTCGTGCGTGATCTTGGCGTTGTCGATCGCACCGTCGTAGCTCGTCGCACCGTCGTGCCCGGATGCCGGTACCGCCAACGCAAGCACCGACACCAAAGCCACCGCTGCGACCACCCGACGGCGGGGTCGAACGTGCGATCGCACAAATGGTCTCATTGAGCCCCCTGGGTTACCGGTGATCGCCGATATGACCACCGTGATCGCCGCGGACAGTACATGTCGCGGCCCTCTATGCGCGTAGATTCGCGCCCCGCTCGCAGGAACTCCTGGTCACGATTGCCCGGATCCGGACGTCACGGCATCGCCCGAGTCGTGGCCCGGGCCTGGATCGCCAGGGTCGCGGCGCCGGCCACGACGAGCGCGGCCGCGTTGAGCGCCAGTTGCAGCGCCGCGCCGCACCGAGCATGGCCGCGCCGCACGGCGACGATGTCAGGCCTCGGTCAGCACGAGCAGGCCGTTGTGGGTGTTCGACGTGGGCACGTGGGTGGCCCGGTACACCTCGTGCACCGACGGGCCGAGCGCGCCGCGCATCACGAGCCACATCACCAGCTCGATGCCCTCGGAGCCGGCCTCGCGCAGGTACTCGATGTGGGGGATGCGGGCGACCGCCTCGGGGTCGTGCACGAGCCCGTCGAGGAAGGCGGTGTCGAACCCGACGTTGATCAGGCCGGCCCGCTGGGCCTGGAGCTGGTGCGACATGCCGCCGGTGCCGAGCACGACCACGCGCTCGTCGCCGTCGTAGTCCTCGACGGCGCGCCGCAGTGCCTGGCCCAGCCGGTAGCACCGGTGACCGGTCGGCGGCGGGTACTGCACGACGTTGACGCACAGCGGGACCACCCGGCACGGCCACGTGTCCGGCCGGCCGAACAGCACCGACAGCGGCACCGTGAGGCCGTGGTCGACCGGCATCTCGTTGACGAGGGTCAGGTCGAACTCGTCGAGGATCAGCGACTCGGCGAGGTGCCACGCCAGGTCGGGGTGGCCCTCGACCATCGGGACGGGCCGGGGGCCGTAGCCCTCGTCGGCCGGGGGGAACTCGTCGGCCAGGCCGATGGCGAAGGTGGGGACGAGCTCCAGCGAGAACGCCGACGCATGGTCGTTGTACACCACGATGCAGACGTCGGGCGCGACCTCGGCCATCCACGCGCGGGCGGGCTCGACCTTGGCGAAGTAGGGCGCCCAGTAGGGCTCGCCCGTCTTCCCCTTGTCGATCGCCGCGCCCACGGCGGGCACGTGCGAGCAGCCGACGCCGCCGACGATGCGGGCCATCAGCGGTCCTCCGGGCCGGTGCCGGAGCGGCCCCCGTCGGGCCGGCTCCCGTCGGGCCGGCGCCCGCCGGCGAGCATCATCCGCGCGAACTCGTCCGCGGTCATGCCCGTCTGGTGGCCGGCCAGGTCCTGGAAGCTCATCCCGTCGCAGGCCGCGAGCTTGTACAGGTAGTACACGTTGCCGCCCAGCTCGAGAAGCCGCAGCCACTCGCGCGCCAGCACCGCCCCGCGCTGCTGGTCGTCGATGGCGAAGTGGTCGAGGTACGCCGCCTCGTCGGCCGTGAACGCGGCGCGGCGGGCGGGGTCGTTCAGCGACATCAGGAACTTGTTGAGCGCGTATCCCCGGCGGCTCTGCCGACCGTCGAAGACGATGGTGCCCGGGATGTCGTCGTAGTCCCGCGGTCTCGGCATCGCCCTACCCCCTCGTCGCGGACACTCGCGAGGCTAGCATCGCTGTTGACAAGATTGTGCACAATGTGCTGTCCCACCTTGTGCTTCCCGCACGCGCCACCGGCGAGATCGGGGACCGGATGATCATCGATTGCCATGGGCACTACACGACCGCCCCGCCGCAGCTCGGCGCGTACCGCGAAGCGCAGCAGGCTGCCCTCGCCCACGACCCCGGGCACGTGGGGGCCAAGGGGTCGGTGGTCATCGCCGACGACGAGATCCGCGCCAGCCTGGAAGGGGCGCAGCTGCGCCTGCAACGCGAGCGCGGCACCGACCTGACGCTGTTCTCGCCGCGGGCGTCGTGGATGGGCCACCACGTCGGCAACGTCCACACCAGCCGCTTCTGGACCGAGCAGTGCAACGACCTGATCCGGCGGGTGTGCGACCTGTACCCGGGCAACTTCGCCCCGGTGTGCCAGCTCCCCCAGTCACCGGGCGCCCCAATCGCACCGTCGGTCGACGAGCTGCGGCGGTGCGTGGACGGGATGGGGTTCGTGGGCGCCAACCTCAACCCCGACCCCTCCGGCGGGTGGTGGGACGGCCCGCCGCTGGCCGACCGCTACTGGTACCCGCTGTACGAGGCGCTGTGCGAGCTCGACGTGCCGGCGATGATCCACGTGAGCGCGGCGTGCAACCCGAACTTCCACACCACGGGCTCGCACTACCTGGGCGCCGACACGACGGCCTTCGTGCAGCTGCTGACCTCGGACCTGTTCGCCGACTTCCCCGCGTTGCGCCTGGTGATCCCCCACGGGGGCGGGGCCGTGCCCTACCACTGGGGCCGGTTCCGGGGCATCGCGCAGGACATGGGCAGGCCGCCGCTCGACGAGCTGCTGCTCGGCAACGTCTTCTTCGACACCTGCGTGTACCACCAGGCCGGCATCGACTGCCTGCTGGCGGTGATCCCGGCCGACAACGTCCTGTTCGCGTCCGAGATGGTCGGCGCGGTGCGCGGCATCGACCCGGAGACCGGGCACCACTACGACGACACCCGCCGCTACCTCGACGCCGCCCGGCTCACCGACGAGGACCGCACCAAGATCTTCGAGACCAACGCGCGCCGCGTGTTCCCACGCCTGGAAGGGGTCGTGCCATGACCGCCCGCCACGTCGTCGTCCGATCCGTCGAGCGGGCCGACCGCCCGACCGTCGAGGCGCTGGGCGCGCTCGGCACGGCCACCGTGCACGAAGCCATCGGCCGCCGGGGCTTCGCCGGCCCCGACCTCCGCCCGATCCAGCAGGGCGTCCGCCTGGCGGGGACGGCCGTCACCGTGTCGAGCCACCCCGGGGACAACCTGATGGTCCACGCGGCGGTCGAGGTGTGCCAGGAGGGCGACGTGCTGGTCGTCACCCACACCGCGCCGTCGACCCACGGGGCCTTCGGCGAGCTGCTGGCCACGTCGCTCCTGGCCCGGGGCGTGCGGGCCCTCGTCATCGACGCCGGCGTGCGCGACACGGCCGAGCTGCGCGCCCGGGGGTTCGCCGTGTGGTCGCGGCACGTCTCGTGCGAGGGCACCGTGAAGGCCAGCCCGGGATCGGTGAACGTGCCGGTCGTGCTCGGCGGCGTCGTGGTCGGCCCCGGCGACGTGGTGTGCGCCGACGACGACGGGGTCGTGGTCGTGGCCCGCGCCGAGGCCGACGGTGCGCTCGAACGGTCGCGGGCCCGGGTGGCCCGAGAGGACGGCACCCGGGCCCGCCTCGCCGCCGGCGAGCTCGGCCTCGACATCTACGGCCTGCGGGCCACGCTGGATGCGCTCGGCGTGGAGTACGCCGGGTGAGCCGCGGCACCACGTTCTGCGTGTTCGGGCTCGGGGAAGCGGGATCGCTCATCGCGGGCGACCTCGCCGACGCCGGCGTCGAGGTGCACGGCTACGACCCCGCCGACGTCGCCACGCCGCCGGGCGTCGTGCGCCATCCCGAGCCTGGCGCCGCCGTCGCGCGTGCCGACGTGGTGCTCGG
>DASSGC010000410.1:0-4057 GCA_035693765.1 Acidimicrobiales bacterium | reverse complement strand
AGTGTTCCTCCTGTCCCGGATCCGCGAGGAATACCTCCGCACCGGCGACAACCGGGCGGCCGTGGCCGACGGGCTGGCCAACACGGCCCGGGTCATCACCGCCGCGGCGGCGATCATGGTCACGGTGTTCGGCGCCTTCGTGATGGAAGACACCGTGTTCCTCAAACTGGCCGGCATCGGCCTAGCCACCGCCGTGCTCGTCGACGCCACCGTCGTCCGGATGGCCCTCGTACCGGCCACGATGGAGCTGCTCGGCGACCGCAACTGGTGGCTGCCCCCCTGGCTCAACCGGCTACTCCCCCACATCCACCCCGAGGCCGACAACACGGCCCCCCTCCCCGCACCAGCGACCACCGAACCCGAGGCGGGACCCGACACCGAGCCCTCCCGAGTGCCCGTCGGCTGACGGCCACGGGACTCCCCGGGCCCCGGGCGCCGTGCCCTCCGGCCGGCGCCCGGGGCGCGCCCGGCCTGCGGCGGCCCGAGGGGACGCTGGTCGCCGTGCTGAGCCGTCGCCACGACCGCGACGAGGGCACGTCGACGCGACTCGCCGACATGCTGGAGCCGGCACCGGCGCTTCTGCTCCCCCAGGGTCGAGTGACAGTGTACTGTCAGAACGTACGGTCCCGATGTCCAGTCGTCGGGTCCCGGAGCCGGAGACGGCCGGAGGGGGTCCGAATGGGTCGGCAGTTGCAGGAGAGGCGAAGCCGCCTCGTTGCTGTCCTCTGGTACGCCTGCGCCCTGCACTCGAACGCGTGGGGGTGGCCGGTCCCGCCGGACGTCCTCGAGGCGCTCGAGATCGAGGCGCGCCTCGCACGGGCCGAACAGGACGAGCTCCGCCGGCGTCCGACCCGCTGAGCGCCGGCGACGAGCCGGGTCGCGGGACAGGGTCCGCGCGGGCAGCCTCGACGCTGCTCGTCGCTCCTCGTCGCTCCCCGTCGCTCCTCGCCGCGTCCGGGCCGACGGCGCACGCCGCGGCCCGGACGCTACCGGGACGTCCCCGTGGGCAGCCGGGACCGCCCCTACAGACCGGCGAGGATGTCGGTCGAGTCGACCGCCTCGTAGCCCGACGGCCGCCCGTCGCCGTCGAGCGCCGCCCGGAGCCACCCGTTCGAGCACACGGCCGGGCTCGAGATCATGGCGGACCCGCCGCAGCGGAACTCGACCCCACCCCCGCCGGGGATCGGCTGCGCCGGCATCGCCTTGATCGCCTGGGTGACCGCCGCCGGCGTGACGTCACCGGTGATCCCGGCCAGCGGCGTGGCGAGCGACGCCATCACGGAGTAGCCCACCATGGCCAGGTTGTCGTCCACGTCGATGTCCTCCCCGTACGCGGTCATCACGGCCTCGTAGCGCTGGAACGTCGGGTCGTCGGTCGCGCCGAGCGCCACTGCCGACGTGATGTAGATCCCCTCCAGCTGGTCGCTCGGGATCGCCTCTCGGGTGGCGTCGGTGATGCACTGCGACACCGCCGTGATCTCGCCGGTGTAGCCGACGGCCGCCAACCCCTGGAACGCCGCGATGCAGAAGGCGTCGTAGCCGACGACCTCGACGACGTCGACGCCGTTGGCGACGAGCTCCTGCATCTGCGCGGTCATGTCGGCCGTGCCCGGGGGCACCCGGAC
Organism: Acidimicrobiales bacterium; assembly: GCA_035693765.1. GTDB lineage: Bacteria > Actinomycetota > Acidimicrobiia > Acidimicrobiales > VFJN01 > ZC4RG19. Next base: position 2,432 of record DASSGC010000410.1, on the reverse strand, counting down.
CAGCTCCCAGTCGAGGCCGGCGTTCTCCATGACGGGCGGCGCCGTGGACTCGAAGAGGCTGGTGGCGACCGGGACGTCGAGCACGACGAAGCCGACCTTGGCGCCTCCGGTGTCCTCCGCCACGGACACGGGCAGGCCGAACGCCACCGCCACCGGGTTGGCGAGCACGAAGCTCGTCGTGGCGTCCTCGTTGATCTGCTCGCCGTTGGTCTGGAAGAACATCGTCGGGATGCCGGCGTCGTGGAGCGCGCCCCAGATGGCGTCGGGCACGCTCGACTGGCCGATGGCGACGGCCGCCACGCCCTCCTCGACCATCTGGTTGGCGCAGTCGGTCCCCTTGGCCGGGTCGGCGCCCGTCTCGCACGTGACCATCTCGATCGGCCGCCCGCCGATCCCGCCCATGCGGTCGTTCCAGTAGTCGGCGGTGGCCTGGGCGGCGCGGATCTCCAGCCGGGCGTCGAAGGCCGGGGACCGGCCGTCCGACACGAGGCCGATGCGCACCGGCTCACCCGACGCCGGGTTCTCCGGGCCCAGCAGCCGGGTGACCTCGTCGCTGCTCGGCACCGCCGGCTCGGCGGCCGGCGTGTCGTCGTCGCCACCGCACGCGGTGGCTGCGAGCAGGAGCGCGGCCACGACGGTGAGCCCCGCGGCCCGACGCAGCCTTCCCCCGGCACCGCTCGTTCGACCACTCGGTCGTCGCATGTCATTCCCCCCGTGGAGCACCTCGCGAGACCTCGCCCGCGTGGATTGGTTGTCAGGTTCACCAGCGGGGCGCACCGATCGCGCCCCCCAGCGTCATCTGGTCGCAGGCTCGACGTCGCCCCCGATGGAGCCTGCCAACAAACTGACAGTTTACTGCCAACATGTCCGGTGTGCGAGCTACATTGCGCAGCGTGCGCGCCACCGGATCCCCCGCCGGCCACGGTCGACCGCGGCCGCTCACGACCGCCTCGCCCCTGCCCGCCCCGGACTGATCGGAACGCCGTGCCCGACCCCGTCGCGGAGCCGATGTCCTACGGGCGGCGCCTCGCCCAGCTGGCGGACGCCGATCCCGAGGGCGTCGCCGTCGTCTTCGCCGGCCGCGACGGCGGCGAGGTCGCCCTCACGTGGCGAGGCCTGGATCGCCGCGCCAACCGTGTGGCGCGGCTGCTCGCCGGGCGCGGCGTCGTCCCCGGCGACCGGGTGGCGCTGCGCCTCGGGAACACGCCCGAGCTGGTCACGTCCGTGTGGGCCGCCTGGAAGCTGGGCGCCGTGCCCGTGCCGGTGCGGTGGGACCTGCCCGCGTGGGAGCGCGAGCGCGTCCTGGCCGTCGTCGACGCCCGCGTCGACCTCGGCGACGCCGACCGCGCCTGGCTCCGGGCCGCCGGGACCGACGAGGGACCGCTGCCCGACGCCGTGTCACCGGCCACGCACGGCATCTGCAGCAGCGGGTCGACCGGCACGCCGAAGGTGATCGTGATCGATCGGCCGGCGCTGTGGCCCGGATCGGGGCCCGAGCCGTTCCCGTCCGGCTGGCGCCCGATCCCGCGACCCCAGACCGTGCTCGTGCCGGCGCCGATGTACCACACGAACGGGTTCGCCAGCCTGCCGAACCTCCTGGCCGGCGACCGGCTCGTCGTCCTGGAGAAGTTCGACGCCGCCCGGGTGCTCGACCTGATCGAGCGGCACCGGATCACGGCCCTCACGGCCACGCCCACCATGCTCGCCCGCATCGCGGACGTCCCCGGCGTGGCGACCCGCGACCTCAGCTCGCTGATCTGGGTGCTGCAAGGAGCGGCCGCCATCGCGCCGTCGCTGGTGCGCCGCTGGATCGGGCTGGTCGGCGCCGAGCGCTTCTTCATGGCCTACGGCATGACCGAGGGGCTGGGCACCACGGCGCTGCGCGGCGACGAGTGGCTCGACCACCCGGGCAGCGTCGGCCGCGGCTACCGGGGCACGGAGGTGCGCATCCTCGGCGCCGACGGCGAGCCGCTGCCACCCGGCGAGACCGGCGAGATCTTCCTGCGGTCGCCGGGGGGCGCCGCCTACGGGTACCTGGGGAACGCCTCGCGCCTCACGGTGGCCGACGGCGGGTTCGCCAGCGTGGGAGACCTGGGCCACCTCGACGAGGACGGCTTCCTCCACATCGCCGACCGCCGCTCCGACCTCATCGTGACCGGCGGTGCGAACGTGTTCCCGGCCGAGGTCGAGACGGCGCTCGCCGACCACCCCGCGGTGAACGACGTCGTGGTGATCGGGCTGCGCGACCCCGAGTGGGGCCGGCGCGTCCACGCCATCGTCGAGCCGCGCGACCCGTCCGCACCGCCGTCGGCCGAGGAGGTGATCGCCTTCGCCAAGGGGCGCCTCGCCGGCTACAAGGCGCCGAAGACCGTCGAGATCGTCGACCGCATCCCCCGCTCCGAGGCGACGAAGTTCAACCGCGGCGCGCTCGT
>DASSGC010000409.1:0-35220 GCA_035693765.1 Acidimicrobiales bacterium | reverse complement strand
CATCTTCGAGGCGGCCGGGGTGCCGTGCGGCGTCATCGGCACGCTGTCGGGGGCGCGGACCACCCCCGACGCGCCCGAGCTGCAGGCGCTGCTGGCCGGTCACCTGGCCGCCGGGCGCCGGGCGGTGGCGATGGAGGTGTCGTCGCACGGCCTCGAGCTGCACCGCGTCGACGCCACCCGGTTCGCGGCCGGCGTGTTCACCAACCTGTCCCAGGACCACCTCGACTTCCACGGCACGATGGGCGACTACTTCGCGGCCAAGGCTCGCCTGTTCGCCCCCGGCCGGGCCGAGCGGGCCGTCGTCTGCGCCGACGACGCCTGGGGCCGGCGCCTGCTGGCGGACCTGACGGGCCGGGACGACCTGGAGGTCCACCGCTACACGCTCGACGACGCCGCCGACGTGCGGCTCGGTCCCGCCGGCGCCGCCTTCCGCTGGCGCGGGCAGGACATGACCACCCGCCTGACCGGCCGGTTCAACGTGCGCAACGCCATCGGCGCCGCCACCACCGCGGCCGTGCTCGGCCTCGACGCCGCCGCCGTCGCCCGGGGCCTGGCGGCCACCGAGCCGGTCCCCGGCCGCTTCGAGGTCGTCGACGCGGGCCAGCCGTTCACGGTGCTCGTCGACTACTCGCACAAGCCGGACGCCCTCGACCAGGCGCTCCGCTCGGCGCGCGAGCTGGTGGCCCCCGGCGGCGGGCTCGCGGTCGTGCTCGGCTGCGGCGGCGACCGCGACGCGGCCAAGCGGCCGCTGATGGGCGAGACCGCGGCCCGCCTGGCCGACCGCGTGGTCGTCACGTCGGACAACCCGCGCAGCGAGGACCCCGCGGCGATCATCGACCAGATCCTGCAGGGGATCGCCGCCGCCGGCCACGTGACGGTCGAACCCGACCGCGCCGCCGCCATCGACCTGGCGGTGGCCGGCGCCGCGCCCGGCGACGTGGTGGTGATCGCGGGCAAGGGCCACGAGACGACGCAGATCCTGGCTGACCGGGAGATCCCCTTCGACGACCGCGTGGAGGCGCGCCGGGCGCTAGAACGACACGTCACGCCCACAACCGCCAGCTCCACGAAAGGCCAGACCTGAGTGGTCCCCCTGCTCCTCGCCGGCGCCATCAGCCTGCTCCTGTCGCTCCTCGGCACCCGCTACCTGATCGGGTGGCTCAAGGCCCATCGGGTCGGCCAGCCGATCCACGAGGACGTGCCCGACGGGCACGTGACCAAGGCGGGCACACCCACGATGGGCGGTGTCGCCATCGTGGTCGCCGCCGTGGCCGGCTACGGCGCGGCCCACATGCACGGCGGCCTCGTGTTCACCCGCACCGGCGTCCTGGTGATGCTGGCCATCGCGGGCGCCGCGGTGGTGGGCGCGTTCGACGACTGGATCAAGGTCAGCAACGAGCGCAACCTGGGGCTGTCGAAGCGGGCCAAGATGGGTGGCCTGCTGGTGGTGGCGTTCGGCTTCGCCATCGCCTGCGTGGCCTGGACCGACGTGGAGACCACGGTCAGCTTCACCCGCTGGGACGAGCCGGGCTGGAACCTCACCCAGCCCGGGTGGGTGCTGTTCGCGGTGCTGCTCATCGCCGCCACGACGAACGCCGTCAACCTCACCGACGGGCTCGACGGGCTGGCCGCGGGCTCGTCGATCTACGCCTTCATCACGATGACCGTCGTCGCCTTCTGGGCCTTCCGGCACGAGAGCCTCTACGAGGTCAACCACGCCCTCGACCTCGCCGTCATCGCCTCGGCCATGGTGGGCGGCATCACCGGCTTCCTGTGGTGGAACGCCCCGCCGGCGCAGATCTTCATGGGCGACACCGGCGCGCTCGCCATCGGCGCCGGGCTGGCCACGCTGGCCCTCACCCTCAACGTCCAGCTGCTGCTGCCGATCGTCGGCGCGCTGTTCGTGTTCGAGACGCTGTCGGTGATCGTCCAGGTCGGCAGCTTCCGCCTGTTCGGGCGGCGGGTGCTGCGGATGGCGCCCGTCCACCACCACTTCGAGCTGGGCGGGTGGCCGGAGACGACCGTCATCATCCGCTTCTGGATCCTGGCCATCATGTCGATGGCCGTGGCCCTCGGGCTGTTCTACGCCGACTCGATCTCGGCGGGGGTGACCGGGTGAGCGGGGCACCACGGGAGCCGCGGGTGAAGGGCGTGACCGGGTGACGCCGAGCCTCCCCCATCCGGGCGTGCCGGCGGGCGAGGCTGGTGCGATGCGGCGCTGCCGCGGGATCGGGCACGACGGGCGGCGCGACCGCGCCCGGTCGGCCGGGGCCGGTGCGCCGTGGTGAGCGCCGCCGTCGACGCCCGCCGTCGCCACCCCACGGCGCGGGGCCGGCCCGCGCCGTCGAACCGCTCGGGGCTGTTCCTGGCACTGGCCTTCCTGGTCACCTGCTTCAACCTGTTCGGGCTGGTCATGGTCATGTCGGCGTCGTCGGTCGTGGCCCTCGACGCCTACGGGTCGTCGTGGTACTTCGTGGTCCGGCAGGCGTTGTGGGCGCTCGGCGGCGTGGCCGCGCTCGTCGTCGTGGCCCGCACCGACTACCACCGCTGGCGGCGCTTCGCCGGGCCCTTCCTGCTGACATCGCTGGCGTTGCTGGCGCTCGTGCTGGTGATCGGCGTCGACGCCAACGGCTCGACCCGGTGGATCGGCGTCGGCTCCCTCACCGTCCAGCCGTCCGAGGTGGCGAAGCTCGCCCTGCTCGTGTGGGTGGCCGACCTGCTGTCCCGGCGCGCGGCGTACATGCACAACACCCGCGCCACCCTCCGCCCGGTGATCGTCGTGCTCGGGGCCACGGCCACCCTGGTGATGCTGCAGCCGAACCTGGGCACCACGATCGTCATCGCCGCCATCGCCCTGGCGCTGTGCTTCGTCGCCGGCGCGCCGGTGGGGCCGCTGGCCGGGTGGGCGACCGTCGGGGTCGGGGCGGCGACCGCCCTGGCGCTCGCCGCGCCCTACCGGCGGGCCCGCGTGCTGACCTTCCTCGACCCGTGGGCCGACCCGATGCACAGCGGCTACCAGAACATCCAATCCCTGGTCGGCCTCGCCGACGGCGGGCTGCTCGGCTCCGGGCTCGGCACGAGCCGGGCGAAGTGGGGCTTCCTGCCCTACGCCCACTCCGACTTCATCTTCGCCATCATCGGCGAGGAGCTGGGGCTGGTGGGCGCGACCGTGGTGGTCGGCATGTTCGTCCTGCTCGGCATCGTGGGCGTGCGCATCGCCCTGCACGCACCCGACCGCTTCGGCCTGCTGCTGGCGATCGGCGTGACGGCTTGGTACTGCGTCCAGGCGTTCGTCAACATCGGGGCCGTGATCGGCATCCTCCCCATCACTGGCGTCCCGCTGCCGTTCGTGAGCGCCGGCGGGTCGTCCCTGCTCATCAGCATGGCCGGCGCCGGGCTGCTGCTGTCGGTGGCCCGCCAGGCGACCGTGCGGTCACAGCCGCCCCGGCCGCCGGTCCCGGCGGCGGCCGGCCGATGACGGCCCGGCACGCCCGGCGGTGCTTCGCCCTCATCGCGGGGGGCGGCACCGCGGGGCACGTCCAACCCGCGCTGGCCATCGCCCGCGCCCTCGTCGACCGGGGGCACCGGCAGTCCGCCATCGAGCTGGTGGGCAGCGAGCGGGGCATCGAGGCCCGCCTGGTGCCCGAGGCCGGCTTCGCGCTGACCCTGCTGCCCGGCCGGGGCCTCCAGCGCAAGCTCAGCCTGCAGAACCTGCGGTCGCTGTTCGCCCTGGTGGTGGCCTGCTGGCGGGCCTGGCGGCTCGTGGGGCAGCGCCGTCCCCGGGTGGTGGTCTCGGTCGGCGGCTACGCCAGCGTGCCGTGCGCCCTGGCCGCCGTGGTCCGGCGGGTGCCGGTCGTGGTGGCCGAGCAGAACGCCGCTCCGGGCGCAGCGAACCGGCTGGTCGGCAGGTTCGCCCGGGCGTGTGCGGTGTCGTTCCCGGGCACGGCCCTGCCCCGCGCCGAGGTGACCGGCAACCCGGTGCGGAGCGAGGTCCTGGCGATCGACCGGTCGCGGGACGCGGTCGGGGCCCGGGCCAAGCTCGACGTCGAGCCGGGCCGCCGGGTCGTGCTCATCTTCGGCGGCTCGCTCGGCGCGCTGCGGATCAACCGTGCCGCGGTCGAGGCGGCCCGCCGCTGGGCCGGGCGGGGCGACCTCCACGTGCGCCACGTGGTCGGGACGCGGGACTGGGAGGAGATCACCGCGGCCGGCCCGCCGGTGCCGCCCGGTGCGCCCCTGCGGTACCAGGCCGTCGAGTACGACGACGACATGCCCACCTCGCTGGCGGCCGCCGACGTGGCCGTGTGCCGGTCGGGCGCCAGCACGAGCTTCGAGCTGCTGGCCGCCGGGCTGCCGTCGGTCCTGGTCCCGTCGCCGTTCGTCACGGCCGACCACCAGACCGCCAACGCTCGCCACCTGGCGGCGTGGGGCGCCGCCGTGGTGGTCTCCGATGCCGAGCTCGACGGGGCCCGGCTCGCCGGCGAGGTCGACGCACTGCTGGGCGACCCCGGTCGCCTCGACGCCATGGCCCGGGCCGCCCGGGCTGCCGCCCGTCCCGGCGCCGCCGACGCCATCGCCGCGCTCGTCGAGAGGTACGCCCGTGACTGACCCGCCGCCGCCGTTGTCGTCGTCGCTGTCGCCGCAGGCGGCGTCCCTCACGGAGATCGGGCGTCCGGGAGCCGTCTGCCGTCACCGGCTCGTCGGCTGCCCGCACACACCGGCGTCGGCGGGCCCCTGGTCGTCGGAGCGCCTCCGTGGCTGAGGCCGCCGGGACCACCACCGCCGCCCGGACGGTGGCGGCCGCCGCCGAGGGCGCCGCCGCGCTCGACCTGTCCCGACCCCGCCGCGTGCACATCACCAACGTCGGCGGTGCGGGCATGAGCGCGGTGGCCGCGTTGCTGGCCGAGAGCGGCCACCGGGTGAGCGGCCACGACCCGGCCGACTCGACCCCGTTCCTGGCCATGCTGGCCGGTCGCGGCGTCACGGTGTCCACCGGCGACACCCGCCCCCCGCTCCCGCCCGACGTCGACGCCGTCGTCGTGTCGACCGCCACCGGCGCCGACGACCCCGACGTCGTCGCCGCCCGGGCCGCCGGCACACCCGTGCTGCACCGGTCGGCCGCGCTGGCCGCCCTGTGCGCCGCCCGGCCGACGGTGGCCGTCGCCGGGACGCACGGCAAGACGACGACCACGGCGCTGCTGGCCACGATCCTCGCCGGCGCCGGGCGGGACCCCGGGTGGGTGGTCGGCGCCGCCATCGCCCACCTCGGCGCCAGCGCGGCGTGGGGAGGCCGGGGGCCGCTGGTGGTCGAGGCCGACGAGAGCGACGGCACGTTCCTGGCCCTGGGGGCGACCACCGCGGTCGTGACCAACGTGGAGCCCGACCACCTCGAGAACTGGGGCGGCGAGGCGGCCCTGCGCGACGGCTTCCGCCGTTTCGTGGCGGCCGTTCCCGACCGGGTCGCGCTGTGCGCCGACGATCCCGGCGCGAGCGCGTTGCTGACCGCGGCGGCGCAGCCGGTGACCTACGGCCTCGACGCCGCGGCCGACTACCGGATCGTCGACCCGGCGCCCGCGGGCACGGGCGTGCGGTTCACGCTGGCGCACGGCGCCGAGCGGGTCGAGGTGCTCGTGCCGGCGGCACCGGGTGTCCACAACGCCCGCAACGCCGCCGGGGCGCTGGCGGTGGCCCACGGCCTCGGGGTGCCGCTGGCCGGCGCCGCGGCGGCCCTGGCGGGGTTCCGGGGCGTCGCCCGCCGCTTCGAGCTGCGGGGCGAGGCCGCCGGTGTCACCGTGGTCGACAGCTACGACCACCTGCCGACCGAGGTGGCCGCCGCCCTGGCGGCGGCGGCCTGGGGGCAGTGGCGCCGGGTCGTGGCGGTCTTCCAGCCCCACCGCTACAGCCGGACCGAAGCGCTGTGGCGCACGTTCGCCGACGCCTTCGTCGACGCCGACCTGCTGGCGGTGACCGGCATCTACCCGGCCGGCGAGCTCGCCCGGCCGGGCGTGTCGGGCAAGCTCGTGGCCGACGCGGTGCTGGAGGCGCACCCGTGGGCGAGCGTGGCCTGGCTGCCCGGGCTCGACGACGTGCTGCTGTGGCTGCGGGGCGTGCTCCAGCCCGGCGACCTGTGCCTGACGCTCGGCGCCGGCGACCTGACCGGCCTGGCGCCCCGCATCGTCGGCATGTTGGAGGCCCGGGGGTGAGCCGGCGGGCCGGCGCCGTCCCGACCGATGCCCGGGTGGCGGCCGCCGCCGCGGCCCTCGGTGACCGGGCGGCGCGGGACCGGCCGCTCGGCCCGCTGACGACCTACAAGGTCGGCGGGCCGGCCGCGCTGTTCGCGACGGTCGACACCGCCGCCGACCTGGCGGCGGTGGCCGCGGCGGTGGCGGGCAGCGGCGTGCCCACCCTCGTGGTGGGGAAGGGCTCCAACCTGCTGGTGGCCGACCGGGGCTTCGCCGGCCTGGCCGTGGTGCTCGGGGGCGAGTTCGCCGAGGTGGCGATCGAGGGCACGACGGTGGTGGCCGGCGGCGCCGCCGCCCTGCCGGTGGTCGCCCGCCAGACCGTGCGGGCGGGCCTCACCGGCTTCGAGTGGGCGGTCGGGGTGCCGGGCTCGGTCGGGGGCGGCGTCCGCATGAACGCGGGCGGCCACGGGTCGGACATGGCGGCGTCGGTGGTCGAGGCCACGGTGGTCGATCTCGCCACCGCGTCGTCCTCCGTTGTGCCCGCCGCCGGGCTGGTCTTCGGGTACCGCCGCTCGTCGGTGACCCCGTCGCAGGTGGTGACGTCCGCGACGCTGGCCCTGGCGGTCGGGGACCGGACGGCGGGGGAGCGGCTGCTGTCCGAGGTCGTCGCGTGGCGCCGCGCTCACCAGCCCGGCGGGCAGAACGCGGGGTCGGTGTTCACCAACCCGCCGGGTGACTCCGCGGGGCGGCTCATCGACGTGTCGGGGGCCAAGGGGCTCCGCCACGGCACGGCGGCGGTGTCGACCAAGCACGCCAACTTCTTCCAGGCCGACCCCGGGGGCTCGGCGGACGACGTGCGGGCGCTGATGGACGAGGTGCGAGCCCGGGTCCGCGCCCACACGGGCGTCGACCTGGTGCCCGAGACGCGGATGGTCGGCTTCGACGAGCCTTCACCTGAGGTGGAGGTCGAGCGTTGAGGGTCGGCCGGTCATGAGCGACGACGACCGGCCCGGGACGGGCAGGCATCGGGCCCGGGGCCCGGTCGCCACCTCCGGCACGGGGCCGGGTGACGGGGCGGGCGGCGGACCGGACGGCGGACCGGACGGTCCCGTGCACATGTCGCCCCGTCCCGCCACGGCCATCCCCGCGGGGGTCGTGGTCGACCCCCGGATGCGGTTGCGCCGCATCGCCGTCCGCCGCCACGCCGGCCGCCGCCGGCTCCGGACGTTCGTGCTGGTGGTGGCGCTCGCTGCGTTGGTCGCCGGTGTCGTGGGGCTGACCCGGTCGCCCGTGCTCGACGTCGACCGGGTGCTGGTGACCGGCGCCGCGCACACGGACCCCGGGGACGTGGTGGCGGCGAGCGGGGTCGGGCGGGGTGACCGGATGGTGGGCGTCGACGCGGGCGCCGTGCGGGCGCGCGTCGGCGCGTTGCCCTGGGTGGACGAGGTGCGGGTCCGGCGGAGCTGGCCGTCGACCGTGCGGATCGAGGTCACCGAGCGGACCGTCGTCGCGACCGTCCAGGTCGGCGCCGACCGGGCCGCGCTCGTCGATGCCGGGGGCCGGGTGCTGGCCGTCGAGGCCCGGGCCGGTGACGCCCCCCCGGTCGGCGACCTGCCGGTGCTGACCGGCGTCTCCGGCCGGCTGGACGCGGGCGGGATGCTGCCGGCCGCGGCGCGTGACGCGCTGAGCGTCTCCCGTGCCGTGGCCGAGCGCATGCCGGGCGCGGTGGCCGCGGTCTCCACCGATCTCGACGCCTCGCTGGTCGCGGGCGGGGAGATCCGCTTCGGCTCGGTCGAACACCTCGACGAGAAGGTCACGGCGGCGAAGACGGTGCTGGCGGAGGTCGACCTCACCTGCCTGGAGACGCTCGATGTGCGCGTTCCGGGGAGTCCGGCCTTGACCCGCAACCAGAGGTGTTCGTAGTCTGCGAGAGCTACCAGAGGTTGAGGAAAAGCATTGACCTTAACTTGAGATTGAGCCGGTGTCGAGGGGGCCTTCGGCCTTGGTAGCTTTCATCGATCCACCCGGGTGCAGTGGCGGTCCGGGAGGCATCGATCTCTCCCCGGGACCCCAAAATGCGAGGTGGCACGACCCATGGCCGGCAATCCACAGAACTATTTGGCCGTGATCAAAGTGGTCGGGATCGGGGGTGGCGGCGTCAACGCCGTCAACCGGATGATCGACGCCGGGCTGAAGGGCGTCGAGTTCATCGCCATCAACACCGATGCCCAGGCGCTGTTGATGAGCGACGCCGACGCCAAGCTCGACATCGGGCGCGAGCTCACCCGCGGGCTCGGCGCCGGTAGCGACCCGGAGGTCGGCCGCCAGGCCGCGGAGGAGCACCGCGACGAGATCGAGGAGATCCTCAAGGGCGCGGACATGGTGTTCATCACCGCCGGCAAGGGCGGCGGCACGGGCACCGGCGGGGCACCGGTCGTGGCCGAGATCGCCAAGACCATCGGCGCGCTCACCATCGGCGTCGTCACCCGCCCGTTCTCGTTCGAGGGGCGGCGCCGCGCGGTGCAGGCGGAACAGGGCATCCAGCGCCTCAAGGAGAAGGTCGACACCCTCATCGTCATCCCGAACGACCGGCTCCTCACCGTGTCGAACGAGAAGACGTCGATGGTCAACGCCTTCAAGATGGCCGACGAGGTGCTGCTGCAGGGCGTCCAGGGCATCACCGACCTCATCACCACCCCGGGCCTCATCAACACCGACTTCGCCGACGTGAAGATGATCATGAGCAACGCGGGCTCCGCGCTCATGGGCATCGGCTACGGCTCGGGCGAGGGCCGGGCGCTCCAGGCCGCCCGCAACGCGATCTCCAGCCCGCTGCTGGAGGCGTCGATCGAGGGCGCCCGCGGCATCCTGCTGACGATCGCCGGCGGCAGCGACCTCGGCCTGTTCGAGGTCAACGAGGCGGCCGAGGTCATCCACGGCGTCGCCCACCCCGACGCCAACATCATCTTCGGGTCGATCATCGACGACGAGATGGGCGACGAGGTGCGGGTCACCGTGATCGCGGCCGGCTTCGACCGGTTCGGCGACGGGAACACGTCGTCGAGCCACTCGCTGTCGCGCGCCAACGGCTCGGCCCGCATCGACGACGAGCTCGAGGCGCTCACCCGGCCCCCCTCGGTCGACGACCTCGACCTCGACGGCGACGACGAGTTCGACGTCCCGTCGTTCCTCAAGTAGGGGTGTCCGCCACCCCGCTGCCGGCGTGACCGCCACCGTGGCGACCGACATCGCGGCGCGGGTGGCGGTGGTGCGCGAGCGCATCCGTGCCGCCTCGCCCGAGCCCGACCGGGTGCGGCTCGTCGCAGTCACCAAGGGGTTCGGCGCCGACACCGTGCGGGCCGTGCTCGACGCGGGGGTGCTGGACTGCGGCGAGAGCTACGTCCAGGAGCTCGCGGCCAAGGCGGCGGAGATCGACGCCGACGCCGGCCGCACGGTGTGGCCCCGGTGGCACGCCATCGGGCGGCTGCAACGCAACAAGGTGCGCAAGGCGGCGCCGTTCGTCACGCTGTGGCACAGCGTCGACCGGCTGTCCCTCGGCGCCGAGATCGCCCGGGTGGCGCCGGGCGCTGCGGTCCTCGTGCAGGTCAACACCTCCGGCGAGGAGGCGAAGGGCGGGTGCACGCCGGCCATGGCCCCGGCGGTGGTCGACGGGTTGCTCGATCTGGGGCTCGACGTGCAGGGGATCATGGCGATGGCGGCGGCCGGACCTCCCGAGGAGGCCCGGCCGGCGTTCCGCGCGGCGCGTACGCTGCGCGATCGGCTGGGGTTGCCCGAGTTGTCGATGGGGATGTCCGACGACCTCGATGTCGCGCTCGAGGAGGGCGCGACCATCGTCCGTGTCGGCCGCGGGCTTTTCGGTCCGCGTCCTCCTCGGGACGGGGCGCGACACTTAGGATGACTTCCGGCCGGTGGAGGGCACATGGCATCGATGTGGCGTAAGGCGATGCTCTACCTGGGGCTCGGCCCCGACGACGAGTACGACGACTTCGACGTCACCGGTGAGCACCAGCGTCCTGTCGCGCCGCGGCCCGTGGTCAGGCGGCCCACGGGTAGTGACGCCCACCACGACCCCGAGCCGTCGGGCTCGGTCCGGACGCTCGTCCCGTCGGCCGATGACGATCTCAACGGCGCCGCCACCAACGGCGTCCACCGCACCGACCGCGGCCGGCCGGACCGCGAGCGCGACCGGGGCGACCGGGGCGAGCGCGACCGGGGCGAGGGCCGCGGCGACGCCCACGACCGGGGGCGCCCGCCCGCCGGCCGGGGCGGCGACGGCGAACGCGACCGCGCGACCCGCGTGCGGAGCGCCGTCGTGCGGCCGCTGCCGGTGGCCCCCAGCTCCAAGCCGTTCGTGATCGGCCCGACCTCGTTCAACGACGCCCAGGAGGTCGCCGACCGGTTCAAGACGGAGGTGCCCGTCATCCTCAACCTGCAGGGCGTGGAGCGCGATCTCGCCCGGCGCATCATCGACTTCGCCAGCGGGCTCTGCTACGGGCTCGGCGGCCAGATGGAGCGCGTCGCCAACCAGGTCTATCTTCTGACCCCGAGCGACGTCGAGGTCTCGCCCGAGGAACGGCGTCGCCTCCGCGAGCGCGGCTACGAAGCCTGACATCGTCACCCTCACCGCCGGGAGCCCGTCAGATCCGTGAGATCCCTCGTCTGCATCGCGATCCAGCTCTACATGCTGATCGTGTTCATCCGCATCATCATGAGCTGGTTCCCGCCGACACCGGGCACGACCTACGCCCAGGTCTTCGAGGTGTTCGTGCGCCTGACCGAGCCGGTGCTCGCCCCGATCCGTGCCGCCCTACCGCCGGTGCGGATGGGCGTGGCCGCCATGGACCTGTCGCCGATCGTGGTGTTCCTGATCGGCATCCTGCTGTCCCGGGCGATCTGCTGACGCCCCCCGGCGCGGTCGCGCGACCGTTCCGCGCCAGGGTGTCGCCCTCGCGAGGTCGGAAATTCGTTACGCTCTGCGCATGGAATTGACTCCGCAGACGCTGCATTCGGTCGAGTTCCGGGAGGCTCGCCGGGGCGGTTACAACACGCGTGATGTCGACGACTTCATCGAGCGCGTCGCCGCGGGGGTGGGTCACCTCAACGAGCGGGTGCGGAGCGCCGAGGCCCGCGCCGAGGCCGCGGACGGCCGGATCGCGGAGATGCAGCGCGAGGTGGACGAGGCCCGGCGGCGCCCCATGGCTCCGGAGGTCTCGGACACCGACGAGACCCTGCGGCGCACGCTGGTGCTGGCGCAGCGCACCGCGGACGCCACCATCAAGGAAGCGAAGGAAGAGGCCAACCGGGTGCTCAGCGAGGCCCGCGAGGAGGCCGCCCGCACCCGCGCCGAGGCCGAGGCCGAGGCCCGCCGGGGCGCGGACTCCGCCCGGGTCACCGCCCAGGCGGAGGTCGAGACGCTGCTCGCCAACCGCGACAAGCTCACGGTCGACATCGAGCGGCTGAACAAGCGGCTCGGCGAGCAGCGCAGCCACATCCAGTCGGGCATCACCGAGCTGCAGCGGCTGCTCGACGACCCCGGCAAGCTCAAGCCGGCGGCGCTGCCGCCGCTGGCCGACGTGCAGCAGCCGACGCCGCTCGGCCCGGTCGACGCGACGGCGGGCGGCAACGGCACCGTCCACGGCGGCTCCGACGTCAACGGCCACGGGATCGTCGACACCGGCTCGCCCTTCGGGCCCAGCGCCCAGTTCGCCGCCCTGCAGGAGCCGCCGGCCCCGCCCAGCGCCGTGCCGCCCACCCAGCCGGTCCCGTTCGCCCTCAACGGCGACGGGCGCGAACCGTGGCTGCCGTCCGAGCTGCGGCCGCCGCTGGACGAGCCCCTCGGCCCCGCGCCGATGCCCGCGCCGCCGGTCGACTTCGGCGACGAGCCGGGTCTGCCGCCCACCCCCGACCCCGACAGCCGGCCGAGCGACTGGGGCAAGGCGGTGTTCGACCCCGAGGGCAGCGATCCCGACGGCACCCGCTTCGGCCGCCGTCGCTGACCCCGGCCGGGTCAGGCGCGGGTGACGGTCACCGTGGCCGGGTGCCCGTCGACCGTCACGCGGTGGTCGCCGCCGGCGGCGGAGGTGATGTCCACGGCGAGCACCTCGGCCATGACGTAGGCCCGGTGGGCCTCGACGGCCTCCCAGAGCGTCTCGTCCGTGTCGAGCGCGATCCTCACCCGGTCGGCGATGTCGAGCCCCACCTCCTTGCGGAGGTCGTTGAGGCTGCGCACCAGCGCGCGGGCCAGCCCCTCCCGGCGCAGGTCGTCGTCGAGGTCGAGGTCGAGGGCGACGGCCCAGCCGCCCTCCTCGGCCAGCGCGAACGCCTCGTGGCGGGACGCCCGCACCTCCACGTCCTCTGCGGTCAGCCGCTCGCCGGCCACCTCGATGTAGCCGTCGGCCGCCAACCGGGCCTGCAGCGCCGAGCCGTCGGCCGCCGCCAGCGCCTGCTTGACCTCGTTGACCTTGGGCCCCAGGCGGGGGCCGAGCGCCCGGAAGTTGGGCATCACCGTCCACGACATCAGGCCCGACAACGTGTCGACGTCGTCGACCGCCTTGACGTTGAGCTCGCCCGACACCTCGGCGGCCACGTCCGGCCCGAGCGTCACGCCCGGGTGGAGCACCATGGCCCGCGACAGCGGCTGCCGCACCTTCACCTTGGCGTCGGTGCGTGCCGCCCGGCCCAGCGCCACCAGCTTGCGGGCGGCGTCCATCTGGGCGGCCAGGGCGGGGTCGTGCGCCCCCGACGCCACGGGCCAGTCGGTGAGGTGCACCGACTGCTCGCCCGTCAGCGTGACGTACAGCTCGTCGGCGAGGAACGGGGTGAAGGGCGCCAGGAGCTGCGACGTCACCACCAGCACCCGGTGGAGCGTGGCGTGGGCCGCGGGATCGCTCGCCTTCCAGAACCGGGGGCGGCTCCGCCGCACGTACCAGTTGGAGAGGTCGTCGACGAAGCGGGCCAGCCGGCCGGCGCCGGTCAGGGCGTCGAACGACTCGAGCGCGTCGGTGACCTCGGCGACCGTGGCGTCGAGCTCGCTCAGGATCCAGCGGTCGAGCACGTGGGTCGGTTCGACCACCTCGCCGGGCGTCGGGCGCCAACCGTCGAGGTCGGCGTAGGTCACGAAGAAGCTGTGCACGTTCCACAGCGTGAGCAGCGTCTGCCGGGTCGACTCGCGGATGCCGTCCTCGAACACCCGCCGCTGGCCCCACGGCTGGCCGGAGACGAAGAAGTACCACCGGAGCGCGTCGGCGCCGTACGTGGACATCACGTACCAGGGGTCCATGATGTTGCCCCGCGACTTGGACATCTTCTGGCCCTGCTCGTCGACCAGCAGCCCGAGGCACACGACGTTCCGGTAGGGCGTCGACCCGAACACCAGCGTGTTGACGGCCAGCAGCGAGTAGAACCAGCCCCGCGTCTGGTCGATGGCCTCGCAGATGAAGTCGGCGGGGAAGCTCCGCTCGAACCGGCCCTCGTCGCCGAAGGGGTAGTGGAACTGGGCCGACGGCATGCTGCCCGAGTCGAACCAGGCGTCGAGCACCGGCTCCAGCCGGCGCACGGTCCCGACGCAGCCCTCCTCGTCGCACGTCCAGGTCACGTCGTCGACGTAGGGACGGTGGAGGTCGAGGTCGGAGAGGTCGCGCCCGGCGCGCTCCGACAGCTCGGCCACCGAGCCCACGCAGGTGTCGCGGCCGCAGCCCCGGCACCGCCAGATGGGCAGCGGCGTCCCCCAGTAGCGGTCGCGGGACAGCGCCCAGTCGATGTTGCCCTCGAGCCAGCGGCCGAAGCGCCCGTGCTTGATGTGGTCGGGGTACCAGCCGATGGTCTCGTTCTGGGCCAGCAGGTCGTCCCGCCGCTCGGACGTCCGCACGAACCACGACGTCTTGGCCCAGTAGATGAGCGGGGTGCCACAGCGCCAGCAGTGCGGGTAGCTGTGCTCGTAGGGCTGCTCGGCGACCAGCAGCCCGCGGGTGCGGAGGTCGGCGATGATCTCGGGGTCGGCGTCCTTGACGAAGCGGCCGTTCCACGGCGGCACCCGGTGGTCGAAGGTGGCGTCGGCGTCCACGGGGTTGAGCACCGGCAGGTTCTCGTCCCGGCCGACCCGGGCGTCGTCCTCGCCGAAGGCGGGGGCGATGTGGACGATGCCCGACCCGTCGTCGTCGGTCACGTACTCGGCGGCGACGACACGCCAGCCGTCCTTGCCCGCCACCGGCTCCAGGAATGCGAACGGCCGGTCGTAGCGCCAGCCGGCCATGTCGGCCCCGGTCCAGGTGGCCAGCACCGGCGCCCCGGGGTAGAGCCGCTCGGCCGCCCGGGCGCCGAGGACGAGGTCACGCCCGCCCGACGGGTCGGCGATCCGGACGTAGGTGAACGCGGGGCCCACCGCGGCGGCCACGTTGGAGATGAGGGTCCAGGGCGTGGTGGTCCACACCAGCAGGTCGGCCTCGGGGGCGCCGCCGTCGCCGGTGAGCGGGAACCGCACGTAGATCGACGGGTCGACCACGTCGCGGTACCCGAGGGCCACCTCGTGGCTCGACAGCGCGGTGCCGCAGCGGCCGCAGTACGGCGTGACCCGGTGGCCCTCGTAGAGCAGCCCCTTGTCCCAGAGCTGGCGCATGAGCCACCACACCGACTCGATGTAGTCGTTGGACAGGGTCCAGTAGGCGTCGGCGGTGTCGATCCACACGCCGGAGCGGGCGGTGAGCGCCGACCAGTCCTCGACGTAGCGGGTGACCGATTCGCGGCACCGCTGGTTGAAGGCCTCGATGCCGTACGCCTCGATGTCGGCCTTGGTCCCGAGGCCCAGCTCCTTCTCGATCTCCAGCTCGACCGGCAGGCCGTGGGTGTCCCAGCCGCCCTTGCGGGGGACGTCCCGGCCCCGCATGGTCTGGAAGCGGGGGAACAGGTCCTTGAACGCCCGGGCCCACACGTGGTGGAGGCCCGGCCGGCCGTTGGCGGTGGGCGGCCCCTCGTAGAAGATCCACGGCTCGCCCCCCTTGCGGAGGCGGGCGGCCTCCTCGACGACCTCGCGCTCGCGCCAGCGGGTCAGCACCCGCGCCTCGAGGGCGGGCAGGTCGAGATCGGGGTCGACGGGACCGAACGGCATGGGTCATAAGGCTAGTGGGGCGGCCCGGGTGTCCCCGCCGGAGAAACCGGCAGGTCACGGGGGTGCCGGTGGCGCCCCGCACGCACGGGGTGGGATCCCGTGCGCGAACCCTTAGCCTGCACGGAACCCTTGACCCACTGTCGTGGACGGCAATACCATCCGACACCCTTTCCCCGAGGACGGCGAGATCACGATGCCCAGAGCCACCAAGGACGCTCCCGTCAAGCCGGCCGCCAAGGGCGGTGCGAAGAAGAATGCCCCGGTCACCGACAAGTTCCTCCTGGGGCAGCTCGAGGAGCTCGAGCGTGAGCGGGCCAACTACCTCCACCAGGCGGAGTCGCTCCAGGCCGAGGCCGACTCGCTGACCGAGGACCGGGAGCCGGGCGACGTCCAGTTCGACGAGGAGTCCGGCGAGGGCGACACGCTGGCCGTCGAGCGCGAGCGCGACCTGGCCCTGTCGGCCCAGGCCCGGGCGTCGATCGAGCAGATCGACCAGGCCGTCGCCAAGATCCACGCCGGCACCTACGGCCAGTGCGAGAACTGCGGCACGTCCATCCCCAAGGAGCGGCTCAAGGCGCTGCCCTATGCTGCCCTGTGCGTGAAGTGCAAGAGCGGGGGCCTCGGCCTCGGCCGATGACACCGCCCGGCCCGGGCCGCGACGGCGGCGCGGGCGTCACGATCGGCCACACGGAGCCGCGGATCCCATGAGCGACCTGGACGTGCCCTCCGAGATCGGGTCGCCCGCCGGCGCCGAGTCGCCGGCCGGTTCCGACCGGGGCCCTAGCGGGCGCGCGCGCTGGCTGCTGCTGGGGGCCGTGGCCGCCACGGTGCTGGCGCTCGACCAGCTCAGCAAGTGGTGGGCGGTCGAGACCCTCGACACCCGGACGATCGACCTGGTCGGGTCCCTGCGCCTCCGGCTCACGTTCAACCACGGGTCCGCCTTCAGCCTCGGCAACGGGCGCGGCGCCCTGATCTCGGTCCTGGCGCTGGTGATCTGCGCGGTCCTGCTGCGGACGGGCCGCAACGCCACCCGGCCCGTCATGGCCGTGGCCATCGGCATGGTGCTGGGCGGGGCGGTCGGCAACCTGGCCGACCGTGCCCTCCGAGCGGGGGAGGGCCTGCTCGGCGGCGGCGTGGTCGACTTCGTCGACCTGCAGTGGTGGCCGGTGTTCAACCTGGCCGACTCGGCCATCGTCGCCGGCTCCGTCGTGTTGTTCTTCGCCCAGTGGAGCGAGCCCGACACACGCGCCCCGGCGTGAGAGAGGTCGTCCCCCGGGCCCTCGACGGCCAGCGGCTCGACCGGGTGGTCGCGCTCGTCACCGGTCGCAGCCGCACCGAGGCCGCGGCGCTGGTCGACGGCGGGGCCGTGGCCGTCGGCGGCCGGGCGGTCACGACCCGCTCGCACCGGGTCAGCGACGGCGACCTGGTGGAGATCGACCTGCCCGACACCGCGGCGGCCCCGGGCCTGGTGCCCGATCCCGACGTGGTCGTGCCCGTCGTGTACGAGGACGACGACCTGGTGGTGGTCGACAAGCCGGCCGGCCTCGTCGTGCATCCCGGCGCCGGTCAGCGGTCCGGCACGCTGGTCCACGGCCTGCTGGCCCGCTACCCGGAGATCGCCGGCGTCGGTCAGGCCGACCGGCCGGGCATCGTCCACCGGCTCGACAAGGGCACGTCCGGGCTGCTCCTGGTGGCCCGCTCGCCGCGGGCGTACGAGGCGCTCGTGGCGATGCTGTCCTCGCGGGTGGTCGACCGCCGGTACAGCGCCCTGGTGTGGGGTGTGCCGGGGGCGCCGACCGGCATGATCGACGCGCCGGTCGGCCGGTCGTCCCGCGACCGGACGCGCATGGCCGTGACGCTGGCCGGCCGCGAGGCCCGCACCCGCTACGAGGTGGTGCGGGCGTTCCACGAGCCTGTCGAGGTGGCGCTGCTCGCCTGCAAGCTGGAGACCGGCCGGACCCACCAGATCCGGGTCCACCTGCGGTCGATCGGGCACCCGGTGGTGGGGGACACGACGTACGGCGGCGACCGCCAGTCGCTGCCGGTGCGCCGGCCGTTCCTCCACGCCGGCAGGCTCGGGCTCGACCACCCGGTGACCGGCGCGCCGCTGGACTTCACGTCGCCGCTGCCCGACGACCTGGCCGAGGTCCTCGCCGGCCTGCGCTGACGCGGCCAGACCGCCCTCTCAGTCGACCGGGGCCACCGCCGGCCACTCGCGCTCGCCGCGGGCCATGCCGGCGATGTCGGCCAGCGTGAGCTCGCCGAGGTGGCGGCGCATGTGGTCGCTCACCACGCCCCAGATGGCGAGGAGCACGCACTGGCCCTCGTGGTCGCACGCCCCGTTCTGGTGGGGCTCGCCGAAGTCGCCCACGGCGATGGGGCCGTCGACGGCGCTGACGATGTCGGCCAGGGTGATGGCGGCGGGCTCGCGGGCGAGGACGTAGCCACCCCCCACGCCCCGCTTCGAGCGGACCAGTCCCGCACCCTTCAGGGCCAGGAGGATCTGCTCCAGGTAGGGCTGGGGCAGGCCGGTGCGCTCCGCGATGTCGCGGACCGACGTCGGTCCCGCCTCGCTGCTGTGGAGGGCCAGGGAGAGCAGGGCGCGACTGGCGTAGTCACCGCGCGTCGACACCTTCACGACCGCCAACTCTAGGAGCCTTCCGGGCAATCGTGTGCGGATCGCCGCCCCCGGCCGGCGCGGCCTGCACGGGCTCGGCCCGGCCCGGCACCTAGGGTCACGGCGCGATCGAACCTCGGAGGCTGCGGTTCGCGGCCGGCACGGTCGTTGTTAGCGTGTGGTGAGGAGAAGCATCAGGCGTGGTCGATCGCATCGTTCTTCCTGACTACGGCGGGGCCTGCATCACGAACATCGTTCCGGCGTTGCTCGGTCCCCCCGACGAGACGCCCGCCTGGATGCCGGCGGTCGTGGCCGACGCGTCCCAGGTCGTGCTGCTGGTGATCGACGGCCTGGGCTGGGAGCAGCTCACCGATCGGCTGGCGCTCGTGCCCTCCCTGGCCGCCATGGACGGCCGGGCCATCACGACCGTGGCGCCGTCGACGACCTCGACGGCGCTGACCTCGATCACGACCGGCCTTCCCCCGGGCGAGCACGGGGTGGTGGGGTACCGCATCGCGGTCCACGGCGAGGTGCTCAACGTGCTCCAGTGGGCGACCGCGGCCGGCCCGGCGCACCAGAGCATCCCGCCCTCCAAGCTCCAGCCCACGGCGCCGTTCCTCGGCGAGCGACCGCCGGTGGTGACCCGTGCGGAGTACCGCCGCTCGGGGTTCACCGGGGCCCACCTCGACCCCGCCCGGTTCTGGGGCTACCGGACGATGGCCACCATGGTGACCGAGATCGACCGCCTCGTCCGGTCGTCCGAGCCGTTCGTGTACGCCTACTACGACGGCCTCGACAAGGTGGCCCACGAGTACGGGATCGGCGAGCACTACGACGCCGAGCTCCAGTGGATCGACCATCTGGTCGACCGCATCCAGGCGGTCCTCCGCCCCGGCGGCGTGCTGCTGCTGACGGCGGACCACGGCCAGGTCGACGTGGGCGGCAACGTGGTGCCGCTCGCGCCGGACGTCCTGGCCCAGGTCTCGCTGCAGTCGGGCGAGGGCCGGTTCCGGTGGCTCCACGCCCGGTCGGGCCGGGCGCGGGCGCTCTACGAGGCGACACAGCACCACCACGGCGCCGACGGCTGGGTGAGGACCCGCGACGAGGTGCTGGCGGAGGGCTGGCTCGGGCCGGTCGTGACCGAGGCGGCGCGGGCCCGTCTCGGCGACGTGGCCCTGGTGGCCCGCGCCCCGGTGGCGTTCCACGATCCGCTCGACACCGGGCCCTACGAGCTCGTGGGGCGGCACGGCGGTCTGACACCGGCCGAGATGCTCGTGCCGCTGCTGGCCGTGGGCCGGTGATCCGGCGCCCGGCTCCGACGTCGACCCGGCCGACCGGAGGTGGCAGGATGGCCCTCTATGTCGTTTCCCCCTGACAGTCCCTCCGGCGCCGGCAACGGCGACGTCGGGCCTCTCGAGCCGGCCACCTCCCCCCAGGTCGAGCACGCCGAGGTCGTGACGGCGAGCGACGTCTCCGACACCTCCGGCGAGGCCGTGGAGCAGCCGGCCAAGGTCATGCGCATCGGTTCGATGATCAAGCTCCTGCTCGAAGAGGTGCGGCAGTCCGAGCTGGACGAGCCGAGCCGTGACCGGCTGCGGGAGATCTACGAGACCTCGGTGGCCGAGCTCTCGACCGCCCTGTCCCCCGACCTGCGGGACGAGCTCGGACGGCTGGCGCACCCGTTCGCGGGCAGCGCGATCCCGAGCGAGGCCGAGCTGCGGGTGGCGAAGGCGCAGCTCGTGGGCTGGCTGGAGGGCCTGTTCCACGGCATCCAGGCCACCCTGTTCGCCCAGCAGATGGCCGCGCGGCAACAGCTCGAGGACATGCGCCGCCGCCTCCCCCCGGGCGCGCCGCAGCCGGGCAGCGAGAGCGAGAGCCGCCCCGGCACCTACCTGTGACCGGCCGCCACCGGGCGGGCCGCCGGCCGCCGCATGGCTCACGGTGGGGGCGGCCGCACGGCCCACGGTCGGGCGCCGCCGCGGGGCGCCAAGTCCGCCACTCAAAGTGACGAGTCGGCGCCGGGGGGTGGACGACGTTACACAACGGTCAGTAGCCACCTAGGCTTGCGGCCGATGGGGCACACCCTGACGGGCCGGCTGGCTGGCCAGAACGCCGGGAACGCTCGCGCGATCCTGGTGGTGGTGGCGACTGCGGTCGTCGGCGCGGTCGCGGCTGGCCTGCAGATGGCGGGGGTGGCGAGCGGTGAGGTGGCCGCCACCGTGCTGTTCCTCCCGGTGTTCGCCGCGGCGCTGCTCGGCGGACGGACCGCCGGCTTCGTCACGGCGGCGGTGGCCACCGCGCTGTACGTGGCCATCCGCCGGTCCGACCTCGAGGCCGCGGGTGCGGCCAGCGCGGCGGTGCTGGCGGCCACGCGCGGCGGCGCCTACCTCGTCGCCGCACACGTCGGCGCTCTCACCCGGGGCGTCACGTCGTACCTGGGCGAGGAACCGGCCGGCGCCCGGGTCGGCAGCAGTCTCCCGAACGGCGCCCGGCGGCGTGCGGGTCCCACCGGCGCGCCCCCCTGGGCGGCGACGGATGGCAGGAGCCGGTCCCGACGGACCGGCGGAGCAGATGGCGGAGGACAGCCCATGTCGACGGCGAACGCGTGGCCCGATCCCCAGGGCACGCCCGGCGAGCCAGGCGCGTGGCCGGCCACCGAGGCGACCCCGCTCGAGGACGACTCCTGGGAGGCCGTGCAGCAGTCGTGGCGTCGCCAGCACGGCGTGCCGGCCGAGCACGAGCCGGCGCGGCCGCCCCGCCACGAGCACGACGGTTGGCCGCACGAGCCCGCCGCGGCCGACCCGTGGGCCGAGCCCGCCGCGCCCCTGGGCCACGCCCCCCGACCCGACGAGGGCTGGCCCGGCGACAACGGCCACGCCGGCTCCTGGGACGGCGCCGGCAGCGACGGCTGGCACCCCGGGGAGGCGCAGCGGGCCGGACCCCCGCCGGCGCCCGGCTCGCCCGCGGTGCCGACCGACATGTGGGGCCAGCCGCTGACGACCGTCTCGCCGACGGCCGCGCCGGGCTGGCAGCCGCCGGCGCCGGCCGCCCCCGGCCCCTGGGGGCAGGAGCCCGGTCCGGCCGCGTGGGGTGATCCGCCGGCCGGTGGCGGGTGGGAGCACCAGGGTGCGGCGCCGCCCGCGGGTGCGTGGGGTGATCCGCAGGCGTCGGCGGGGTGGAACGACCAGCCGCCGGCGGGTGGCGGGTGGGAGCAGCAGGGTGCGGCGCCGCCCGCGGGTGCGTGGGGTGATCCGCCGCCTGCGGGCAGCGGGCCCGGGCAGGCCGACTGGGGTGATCCGCCGGCGGTCCAGGGGTGGGATCAGCCAGGGCCCGCGCCGGCGGCCTGGGACGGCCGGCCTGACCCCGGCGCGTGGAACCAGCCCGCCCCCGCGGATGCGCCCGGGTGGACGGAGCAGGCGCCGCAGTGGCCCGGCTCGCCGGCCGGCGACGACTGGCCCGGCGCGCCGTCCCCGGCCTGGGCCGATCCCGCCGGCCCTGCCGGCCCTGCCGGCCCCGCCCCGGAATCGTGGCCCGCGCCGCCCCCGGCGGAGGGTTGGCCGCAGCCGCCCCAGGCGCCGGCGCACACCGGCGCCGACCCGTGGTCCGCGCCGCCGCCGGCGGAGGGCTGGCCCGACGCGCAACCGGCGACCGGGGAGGCGGGTGCCGCGCCGTGGCCGTCGCCACCGGCCGCCGACGGCTGGCAGGGCGTCGAGCCCGACCCGGGCTTCGGCCCGCCCCCGTCCGACGCCTGGTCGGCGGCGCCCTCGGCGCCGGCCGTCGCGGGCGCGCCCGCCGGGCGCAACGGTGCGCCCGCGGGTGCCGACTCCGGCCCACCGGCGCCGCTGCCGGCGGTCGACCCCGAGACGGGGCTGTGGACCGCCAAGTTCCTGCGCGACCGCCTGTCCGCCGAGCAGTCCCGGTCGCGGCGGTCGCACCGCCCCTTCTCGCTCGTCCTGGTGCAGGTCCCCGACGCGCCGCTGGCGGCGCTGCCGTACCGGCGGCAGCTCACGCTGCTGCGCGAGCTGGGATACCAGTTCGTGGCCGGGGGCGTCGTCGACCACCTGGTGCACGTCCCCGACCGGGAGCAGCACTGGTTCGCCGTGATCCTCCCCGACACCGACCGGTCGGGCGCCCAGGTGATCGAGCGCCGGTTGCGGCTCGGCATCGGCGGCTACCTGTCGAGCCGGGGCATGCGGCTCAGGGAGCTGCAGAGCGCGTCGCTCACCGCGCCCGACGACGACCCGCAGATGGGCGCGATCTGGGATGCGCTGATCGGCCCCGACGACGCCGGCGACGCCGCCCCGATGGCCGTCGATCACTGACGGACCCTCCCTCGTCGCGGGGACCGCTCCCGTGACCAAAATGCAGCCGGCGGAGCTACCCGGACCGGTCGCGCGTCCGCTACCGTTCGAGAAATCACACGGATGTCATTTGTCCACAGCCCCCTGTGGACAGGTCCCCGCAGGGGGTCGGACGGAGGAGGGTCGCCGGGGTGACGGGTCGAGGAAGCTTCACCCACCTCCACGTTCACACCGAGTACTCCATGCTCGACGGCGCCGCCCGCATCGGCGAGGTGGTGGGTGCGGCCGTCGCCGACGGGCAGCCCGCGATCGGCATCACCGACCACGGGAACATGTACGGCATCCTCGACTTCTACCGGGAGTGCCGCCGCCAGGGGGTCAAGCCGATCCTCGGCACCGAGGCCTACATGGCCCACGACAGCCGGCACGAGCGCCCGGCGCGGCGCGGGCGGATCGACGACTCGGGCGGCGACGCCGACGGGGGCAAGAAGCTCTACTACCACCTGACGCTGCTGGCCGAGGACAACACCGGGTACAGGAACCTCATCCAGCTCGCCAGCCGGGCGTTCATGGAGGGCTACTACTACAAGCCCCGGGTCGACTGGGACACCCTCTCCGATCACGCCGGTGGCCTCATCGCCACCACGGGGTGCCTGGGCGGCCACGTGCTGCAGTCGCTCATGCAGGGCGACGTCGAGGGGGCCACGGCCAAGGCCGCCCGCCTCCAGGACATCTTCGGCAAGGACAACCTCTTCGTCGAGATCCAGGACCACGGCATCCCGGAGCAGCACAAGACCAATCCCCAGCTCCTCGACCTGGCCCGCCGCATCGGCGCCCCGGTGCTGGCCACCAACGACAGCCACTACGTCCACCGCGGCGACGCCGTGGCCCACGACGCCCTGCTGTGCGTGCAGACCGGCTCGCTGATGAGCGACCCCAACCGGTTCAAGTTCCACGGCGACGAGCACTACCTCAAGTCGGCGGCGGAGATGCGGTCGCTGTTCTCCGAGGTGCCCGAGTCGTGCGACAACACCCTGTGGATCGCCGAGCGGGCCGACGTCGAGATCGACTTCGGCAAGCCGCAGCTCCCCAACTTCCCGTTGCCCGAGGGCTTCGCCGGCGACGGCGCCTACCTGCGCCACCTCACCTTCGAGGGCGCCCGTGAGCGGTGGGGGGCGCAGCTCCCCGACGACGTGGTCGAGCGGCTCGCCTACGAGCTGCGGGTCATCGAGGACATGGGCTTCAGCTCGTACTTCCTCATCGTCTGGGACCTCATCGCCCACGCCCGCCGGTCGGGCATCCGGGTCGGCCCCGGGCGGGGGAGCGCGGCGGGCTGCGCCGTGGCCTACTGCCTGCGCATCACCGACCTCGACCCGATCCGCTACGACCTGCTGTTCGAACGCTTCCTCAACCCGTCCCGCATCTCGATGCCCGACATCGACATGGACTTCGACTCCCGCTACCGGGACGAGATGATCCGCTACGCGGCCGAGCGCTACGGGCGCGACCACGTCGCCCAGATCGTCACCTTCTCCACCATCAAGGCCCGGGCCGCGGTGCGCGACGCCGCCCGGGTGCTGGGCCACCCCTACATCGTCGGCGACAAGGTGGCCAAGGCCATGCCGCCGCTGATCATGGGGCGCGACACGCCGCTGTACGCCTGCCTGGAGCCCCACCCCAAGTTCGAGGACGGCTACAAGATGGCCGGCGAGCTGCGGGAGATGTACGAGGCCGACCCCGACACGCGCCAGGTCATCGACGTCGCCAAGGGCCTGGAGGGCCTGCGCCGCCAGGACGGCATCCACGCCGCCGCAGTGGTGATCACCAAGGAGCCGCTCACCGAGTACCTGCCCATCCAGCGCAAGCCGGAGAACGGCCTCCCCCCGGAGGAGGCGCCGGTCGTCACCCAGTACGAGATGCACGGCGTCGAGGATCTGGGGCTCCTCAAGATGGACTTCCTGGGGCTGCGCAACCTCGACGTCATCAGCGACACGATCGACGTCATCCGCGAGTCGCGGGGCGTCGAGCTCGACATCGACAACGTGCCCCTCGACGATCCCAAGACCTACGAGCTGCTGCAGCGGGGCGACACCATCGGCGTGTTCCAGCTCGAGGGCGGGCCCATGCGGGCGCTCATCCGGTCGCTGGCGCCGACCTGCTTCGAGGACGTCGCCGCCCTGGTGGCGCTCTACCGGCCCGGGCCGATGGCAGCCAACATGCACAACGACTACGCCGACCGGAAGAACGGCCGGAAGCCGGTGGCGTACCTGCATCCCGACGCCGAGGAGATCCTGGGCGACACCTGGGGCCTGATGATCTACCAGGAGAGCGTCATGCGGATCGCCCAGCGGTTCGCGGGCTACTCCCTGGCCGAGGCCGACAACCTGCGCAAGGCGTGCCTGCCCCGGGGCACGCGCGTCCTGACGAAGTCCCGCGGCTATGTCCCGATCGAGAAGCTGTCCGGGTTGTCCGACCGCCGGGTCCAGACCATCGACACCACCTCATGCACCAGCCGCTACGAGCCGGTTGCCGATGTCTGGTCGGTCGGGGTCAAGCCCGTGTACCGGCTCACGACATCGACGGGCTACACGATCGAGGCGACCGACGACCACCCGTTCCTGATCGAGGGCGAGTGGCGACCCCTGCGAGAGATCACGCCCGGCGACCTGGTCGGCGTCGCCCGCCGCACGATGACCGACGGCGGCAGCAAGGTGACCGACGCCGAGATCGACCTGGCGGCACTCCTGATCTCGGAGGGCTACACGCCCGACCTGCGAACCGGCCTGCGACGCCAGGCACATTTCTCCAACACCGATCCAGAGCTGCTCGACGCGTTCCGGGCGGCGTTCGCCGACCACTTCGGCTACGCCCACACCCGCCGGACGATGGCGGGCACGGTCACGCAGCTGCGCCTGACCCGTGAGGAGCTGCTGGCGCTCGAGCCCAACCTCGGCACGCTCGGGCTGGCGGCCGACAAGGACATCCCGTTCCGGATCGTCAACGCCCCGTTGCCCCGCGTGCGGCGGTTCCTTGGCCTGTACTTCTGCGCCGACGGTTGGGCCGACCGATCGGGCGTCCACTACGGCTCGAAGAGCCGGCGGGTGTGCCACGGGCTGAAGCGGATGCTCCTGCGGTGCGGCATCGTCGCCAACCTGCACTCGCGGCAGATCGCCGGCTACGGCGCCCATTGGACCCTGTCCGTGGCGGACAAGGGACAGGCCAAGGCCTTCGCCCGCATGGTCGAACCGCACCTGACGGCGATCAAGGCGGAGAAGGTCGGGCGTTGGCTGGTCGAGTGGGGCGAGCGGGCCAGCGCGACCAACATCGGCATCCCGAGCTCGTTCCTGGTCGACGAGCTGGCCCGCCGGCAGAAGGTCACGGGCCGGACAGCCCGCCAGCTCGGTGTCGACACCGGGGGATACGCCCGCTGCCGCGTGCTGCACCGTGACACCCTCGACGGCCTGCTGTACTCGGAGCGACTCGAGGACCTCCGCACGGGTGACCTGGTGTGGGACACGGTGGTATCCGTCGAGTACGTGGGCGAGGTCGAGTGCTTCGACTTCCGGATGGCCGACCCCGAGCGGCCGTACGCGGTCGTGGAGGACTTCCTCGTCCACAACTGCGGCAAGAAGGTGCGCGAGCTGATCGCCAAGGAGCGCAGCAAGTTCGTCGAGGGCTGCGAGCAGACCGGCTACGGGGCCGAGCTGGGCACCCAGTGGTTCGACATCATCGAACCGTTCGCGGACTATGCGTTCAACAAATCTCATAGCTTCGGCTACGGCTACGTCGCCTACCAGACCGCCTTCCTCAAGGCGAACTACCCCGCCGAGTACCTCGCCGCCCTGCTGACCTCGGTCAAGGCCAACCTGGACAAGGCGGCCGTCTACCTGGCCGAGTGCCGGACGATGGGCATCGCGGTGCAGGTGCCCGACATCAACCGGTCGGCGTCCGACTTCACGCCGGTGGTCGAGACCGCGGCGGACGGCAGCCAGACCCTCAGCATCATCTTCGGCCTCTCCGCGGTGCGGAACGTCGGCGAGGGCCTGGTCGGCCTCATCGAGGCCGAGCGCGAGGCCAACGGGCCGTTCGTCGACTTCTACGACTTCGCCCAGCGGGTCGACACGTCGGTGCTCAACAAGCGCACCGTGGAGTCGCTCATCAAGGCCGGCGCGTTCGACGACGTCGGCCATCCCCGCAAGGGCCTGCTCACCGTGTTCGAGCAGATCCTCGACCACACCCTCGCCCGCCGGCGCGAGCGCGACATGGGCATCATGACCCTGTTCGGGGGCGATGGCGACGGGGCACCGGGCGACGACTTCGAGCGCACGGCCATCCCCGAGATCGAGTTCGACAAGCGCGACCGTCTCGCCTTCGAGAAGGAGATGCTCGGTCTCTACGTGAGCGACCACCCGTTGCTGGGTGCCGAGGCGGCGCTGGCCCGGCGGTCGGACGCCACCATCGACGACCTGGCCGACCTCGACGACGGCACCCTGAAGACCGTGGGCGGCGTCATCACCGGCCTGCAGCGCAAGTGGACCCGCAAGGGCGACCTGATGGCCGTGTTCACCCTGGAGGACCTGCGCTCTGCCGTCGAGGTGATGGTGTTCCCCCGCACGATGACCGAGCACGGGCACAAGCTGGCCGACGACGCCGTGGTGGTGGTGCGGGCCCGGGTCGACAAGCGCGACGACACCCCCAAGCTCATCGCCCAGGACATCGAGGTGGTCGAGGTCAACGACGGCGGGACCGCCGATCCGCTCCGGCTGCGGGTGCCACCCCAGCTGCTGTCGGCGGCCACCGTGGCCCACCTCAAGCAGATCCTGGCCGACCACCCCGGGCCGGCCCCCGTGATGCTGCACCTGGGCGAGCGGCAGATCGTCCGGCTGCCCGACCGCTGGAACGTCGACACCTCGAACGGGCTGCTCGGGCAGCTACGGGTGGTGCTGGGGGCGGGTGCCATCGTCGCCTGACGGTCGCGCCGCGCGCGTGTTCGGCTACCGGAGTTGCGTGGGCCGTTTCGTTTGACTGGACTAGTAGTTCATTGTCGTCGCAGAACGGGGGCTACGCAGGAGATGTCGATAGCTGTAGACACCAAGGACTGCACGGCGCTCAGCGATGCGGAGTTGGTCGAGATGGCCGACCTGTGCGCCGAAGGTCCGCACGGCCACGAGGTGGGCACGCTGTCGAAGCAGGCCGAGGCATGGGTGCTGGTGACACAGGCCCGGGAGGACAGCAGGCTCAAGGCCTTCGCCTTCTGCACCCTCGAGCGCATCGGGGGCACCCCGTGCGTGTTGATCGGCCTCGCCTCGGTCCGTCGCACCTCCAAGCGCGACACCGCGCTGCGCGCCGTCATCCAGGACCTGCTGCGCCGGGCGGTGCTCGCGTTCCCCGACGAGGACGTGCTCGTGTCGGCCAGGTTCTCCCAGCCCGGCGGCTTCGACGCCTTCCGGACGCTCAACGACATCATCCCCCGCCCGGGGCACCGCGCCTCCGGGGAGGAGCGCGCCTGGGGCGGCCGCCTGGCCAAGCGCTACGGCATCGAGGCCAGCGCCTACGACCAGCGTGCCTTCGTGGCCCGGGGCGACGGGGGCGGCCCGGCCCCGGTCTTCGACCACGAGACGCTGCACCTCGACCAGATCGAACCCGAGGTCGCCGTTCACTTCGAGGCGCTCCATCCGCACAAGGGCGACAGCCTCGTCGCCTTCGGGTGGGCGATGGAAGAGGACCTGCGCCGCCTCCAATGAGCCCGGCGCCCCGTCACGCCGGGCGCGGCTGACGGGACCGGCCCCCGATGGACCTGCGCGACACCGTCCGGCGACGCCGGATGGTGCGCGCCTTCGCACCCGCGCCGGTGCCCTCCGACGTCGTCGACGGCCTGATCGACCTGGCCCGCCGGGCACCGTCGGCGGGCAACACGCAGCCGTGGGCGTTCGTCGTCCTCGAGGGAGCCGACACCGCCCGGCTGTGGGACGTCACGCTGCCCGCCGGTGAGCGGCGCGCCGGGTTCCGCTGGCAGGGCCTGCTGTCCGCGCCCGTCGTCGTCCTCCCGCTCGTGCAGCCGGATGCCTACCGCCGTCGCTACGCGGAGGCCGACAAGGCGTCGACCGGCCGGGGAGGCGGGCTCGACGCCTGGCCCGTGCCCTACTGGTGGGTCGACGGCGGTATGGCCGTGCACGCCCTGCTGCTCGGGGCCGTGGACGCCGGCCTCGGCGCGCTGTTCTACGGGCTGTTCGACCACGAGGCCGCCGTCCTGGCCGCGCTCGGCGTCCCGCCCGGGTGGCGGGCTCTGGGCGCCGTGGCGCTCGGGTGGCCGGCCGACGACGAGCCGGGACGGTCGGCCGGGCGGCGCCGCCCGGCGCTCCGCTCGGTGATCCACCGGGGCGGGTGGTCAGGAGGGTCGAACGGGTAGGGGGCGGCGCCCAGCCGACCCGACGCCCCCTCCGTTAGGTTCGGGCCGTGGACCTCCAGACCGCCATCGACCTCGACACCGTCACCAACCAGCGCGTCGTGCTCCGCCGCCGCCCGGTCGGCCTGCTGTCGGACGGGGACGTCGAGATCCAGGACGGGGTCGCCCTGCCCACCCTGGCGGACGGCGAGGCACTGCTCGCGGTCGACTGGATCGGCGTCGACGCGACCGTGCGGACGTGGTTGTCGAAGGCGGAGGGCTACCTCCCGGCCGTCGAGGTCGGCGAGCCGGTGCGGGCCAGCGGCATCGGCCGGGTCGTGGCCACCCGCTGCGCCGCGTTCCCCCTCGGGCACCACGTCTACGGCCTGCCCGGCTGGCAGCGCTACGGCGTGGTCCGCGACGACCCGCTCGCCACGCACCTGGGGGAGGAGGTCGACGCCCCGGCGCTCCTGTCGGTGTACGGCGCGACCGGGCTCACCGCCTACGTCGGCATCGTCGACATCGGCCGCGTGGCGGCCGGGGAGACCGTCGTCGTCTCGGCCGCGGCCGGGGCCACCGGGTCGCTGGCGGCCCAGATCGCCAAGCTGCACGGCTGCCGGGTCATCGGCATCTGCGGCAGCGGCGAGAAGGTCCGGTGGCTGATCGACGACCTCGGCCTCGACGGCGCCATCGACCACCGCACCGAGGACGTCCGCCAGCGCCTGGCCGACCTGTGCCCCAACCGGATCGACGTCTACTTCGACAACGTCGGCGGCCCCATCCTCGACCACGTGCTCGACCGCCTGGCGCTGCGGGCCCGCGTCGTGCTGTGCGGCGCCATCGCCATCTACAACGAGCAGGGCCGGCCGCCGGGCCCGTCGAACTACTTCCAGCTCATCAACCGGCGAGCCCGCATGGAGGGCTTCCTGTCGCTCGACCACTGGGACCGGTTCGGCGAGGTGTCGGCGACGCTCGGTGGCTGGATGGCGGAGGGGAAGCTGACGTACCGCACGCAGGTCTACGAGGGCCTCGGGTCCGCGGTCGAGGCCCTCAACGCCCTCTTCACCGGGGCGAACGTGGGCAAGACGGTGATCCGTCTCTGAGCGACCGGCACCGCGCCGGTCGTCTCCGGCCGGCGTCCGGGCGGGGGATCCCGGACGCCGGCCGCGCGCCCGCTGGGCGGTGCGGGCGCGGAGCTGCAGGGGGCCGGCGGCCGGGTCAGCCGGCGGCGCCGGGCCCGCCGGTCGTCACCGGCGTGCTGGCCTGCGGGAGGGGCGGCGACGGCTCGTTGGAGATGTCGGCGTCGAAGCCGTCGTTCATCGCCGCCAGGATGGCGACCGGGAGCACCACGAGCACCAGTACGAGGGCCAGTGCTGCGATGACCGTCCACCAGGGTTCGGAGGAGAGCCGTATCGGTTCGGGCTGCCGTCGCGCCGCCGTCGTCATGTGCATGTAGACGCTTGAGGCCGACGCGGGGTTCCGCCTCGCGGCCGTTTCGCTCGTCATACCCATCAGACGCGCCGGGCGGCGCTCCGGTTGACAGCGCCGGCGTCAAACCTCCGCGAGGCCGAGCTGGCGCGCCAGCGTCGCGCCGTCGGACGCCGGTAGCTGGCAGGCATAGCCGCGGCACACGTAGGCGTGCCCGTCCGCCCTGCCCTCCCACAGCGGCGAGTCGTAGCGCTCGCCCCAGGCCAGCACCGCGCCCGGCAGGTATCCCCGCTGGACCACCGTGACGAGGTCGGGCCGGTCGCCGGCCACCACGACCTCGTCGACGCCGTGGGCCGCCAGGTCGACCGCCGCCAGCAGGTGCCCGAAGGCGGTCGGGTGGCGGGCGGCGACGGGGCCGGCGAGGCGGAGGATCTGGTCGGCGTGCTGCCGGTAGCGGCCCTCGCCGGTCAGGGCCGCGAGGCGGATGAGGGCCACCGCCGCCAGGCTGTTGGCGCTCGGGACGGCGTTGTCCATCAGGTCCTTGTCCCGCGCCACCAGCCGCTCGGCGTCGGCGCCGGTGGTGAAGAGCCCGCCGCGCGACGGGTCCCAGAACAGGTCGAGCAGGGCGTCGGCCGTCGTGGCCGCCTCGGCCAGCCAGCGGGCCTGCCCGGTCGCCTCCGCCAGCCGGGTGAAGGCGTCGACCAGGGCCGCGTGGTCGGCGGCCACCGCGAGGTGCCGGGCGCCGCCGCTCGCCTGCCACGATCGCAGCCAGCGCCCGTCGTCCCGGCGCAGCGACCGCAGGAGGAACTCGCCGTTGGCCACCGCCGCGGCCCGCCAGTCCTCGCGGCCGGTGGCGGCCGCGGCCTCGGCCAGGGCCGCCAGCATCAGGGCGTTCCACTCGGTGAGCACCTTGTCGTCGAGCCCGGGACGGACCCGGCGCTCCCGGGCGGCGAACAGCCGGCCGCGGGCCGCCTCGATCCGGGGCGGGCGGGACAGGTCGCCCCCGTGGCGCAGGCGGTTGAGGATGGTGCTGCCCTCGAAGTTCCCCTCGGGCGACACGCCGTAGTACGCCATCGCCTCGTCGGCCAGGGCGGTGTCGCCGTCGAGCGCGTCCACCACCTGGGCGGGTGTCCACACGTAGAAGCGGCCCTCCTCGCCCTCGCTGTCGGCATCCTCGGCCGAGAAGAAGCCTGCGTCGGCGTGGCGCAGGTCGCGCAGCACGTACCCGACGGTCTCGTCGACCACCTGCCGGTAGCGGGCGTGGCCGGTGACCTGCCAGGCGTGGAGGTACACCCGCGTGAGCAGTGCCTGGTCGTAGAGCATCTTCTCGAAGTGGGGGACGAGCCAGCGGGCGTCGACCGAGTAGCGGGCGAAGCCGCCGCCGAGGTGGTCGTAGATCCCGCCCGAGGCCATGGCGTCGAGCGAGGTCTCCACCACGGCCCTGGTCGTGGCGGGGTCGCCGCTGCCCCGGGCGAGCAGGCGGACGAGCAGGTCGAGGCTCATGGCCTGCGGGAACTTGGGGGCGGACCCGAACCCCCCGCCGGCGGGGTCGTGCTGGGCGGCCAGTTGCCGCTCGGCCTCGGCCAGCGCCTCGGCCCCCGGCACGTCCTCCTGGGGATCGAGCAGCGCGGTCCGGCCCAGGGCACCGGTGATCTGCGCCGCCTGGGCGTCGACGTCGGGGCGGCGGGTGCGCCACAGCTCGTCGATCCGCCGGCACAGGTCGGGGAAGGCGATCATGCCGCCGCGGGCGTCCTTCGGGAAGTAGGTGCCGCCGAAGAAGGGGCGGCCGTCCGGCGTGAGGAACACCGTCATCGGCCAGCCGCCGTGGCCGGTCGTGGCCTGGACCGCGTCCATGTAGATGGCGTCGACGTCCGGTCGTTCCTCCCGGTCGACCTTCACGTTGACGAACAGGTCGTTCATCAGGGCCGCCACGTCGGCATCCTCGAACGACTCGTGCGCCATGACGTGGCACCAGTGGCAGGCCGAGTAGCCCACCGACAGCAGGATCGGCCGGTCGGCCTCCCGCGCCGCGGCGAACGCCTCGTCGCCCCAGGCGTACCAGTCGACGGGGTTGTCCTTGTGCTGGCGGAGGTAGGGACTGGTCTCGGCGGCCAGGCGGTTCATGCGCCCACGCTACGGCCGGCTGGCCGGGGCGCCGTGCGGCGAGCAGGCTGGCCGCCATGTCTCCCGGCGAGGCCACCGATTTCATCCGATCCACCATGCCGCTGTGCGCCACCCTCGGCATCCGGGCCACCGACGCCGGAACCGGCGGCGTGCGGCTCGAGATCGACTGGACGGAGGGACTGTGCACCGGCGGTGGGGTGCTCCACGGCGGCGTGATCATGGCGCTCGCCGACTCGGCCGGCGCCACCTGCGCCTACCTGAACCTGCCCGAGGGTGCGGCGGGCACGACGACCATCGAGTCGAAGACCAACTTCCTCGGCGCGGTCCGGTCCGGCACGGCCCGGGCCGAGGCGACGCCGCTCCACGTCGGCGGCACGACCATCGTGGTCGAGACGCTGGTCAGCGACGACGGCGGGCGGCCGGTCGCCAAGGTCACGCAGACGCAGATGGTGCTGCGACCCCGGTAGGCGCCGGAGGGCGACCACGCCGGGCCGCGGGGCGACCGGTCGGGCGCCGGGCGCGTGCCGTCCTGGCCGGGCCTGCGGCGGGCGCGACACCGCAGGTTCGCCCGCTGCGGCCGGTCACCGTTAGCTTCCGTCCCCATGCAGATCAGCCTGGAGGGCAAGGTCGCGCTGGTGACGGGGGCCAGCCGCGGCATCGGCAAGGCGATCGCCGGCGCGTTCGCCGGCGCGGGGGCCTCGGTCATGCTGTCGTCGCGCAAGCAGGACGCGCTGGAGGCCGCAGCGGGCGAGATCGGCGGTGACACGGACGTGTTCGCGGCCAACGCCGGGGAGCCCGACCAGATCGCCGCCTGCGTGGCGGCCACGGTGGAGCGGTTCGGCCGGGTCGACATCCTCGTGAACAACGCCGCCACCAACCCCTACATGGGCCGGGCGATCGACATCGACCTGCCCCGCTTCGACAAGACCTGGCAGGTCAACTACCGGGGCCCGGTGGTCTGGATCCAGGAGGCGTGGCGGGCGTCGATGCGCGAGCACGGCGGGACGGTCGTGAACATCGCGTCGGTGGGCGGCCTGTCGGTCGAGAACAACATCGGCCACTACAACGTGACGAAGGCGGCCCTGATCCACCTCACCCGCACGTTCGCCGCCGACCTGGCGCCCGGGGTGCGGGTCAACGCCATCGCCCCCGGGCTGGTCAAGACCGACATGGCCCGGGCCCTGTGGGAGCCCGCCGAGGACGCCATCGCCCGCCGGATGCCGCTGCGCCGCCTGGGCGAGCCCGACGACATCGCCGACGCCGCGCTGTTCCTCGTCAGCGACCTGAGCTCGTGGATCACCGGGCACACGCTCGTGGTCGACGGCGGCGGCCTGCTGGGCGCCTCGTTCTAGCCCAGTTCTAGCCCGGCACGAGCACCGCTCAGCCGAGCCGCGTCCGGGCCAGCTTGCCGGACGCGGTGCGGGGGAGCGCGGCCACGATCTCGACCTCCCGGGGTGCGGCGTACGCGGGCAGCTCGGCCTTGACGGCGTCGCGCAGGGCGGCGAGCGTCGGCGGCGCGGCCCCGGGTGCCGGGACGACGAGCGCCACCACCCGCTCGCCCCAGTCGGGATCCGGCCGGCCGACCACGGCCACGTCGGCCACGCCGGGGCACCGGCCGAGCACCCGCTCCACCGCGTCCGGCCACACGTTCTCGCCCCCGGTGATCACCAGGTCGCCCGTGCGGCCGTGGACCCGCAGACGCCCGGTCGCGGCGTCCCAGGCTCCGGCGTCGCCGGTGGGGAACCAGCCGCCGGCCTGGCGCGGGTCGGTCCCGTCCCGGTAGGCGCGGAGGAGCATCGGGCCCCGTAGCTGGATCTCGCCGTCCACCAGCCGCACCTCGACCCCGTCGAGCGGGACGCCGTCGTAGACGACGCCGCTGCCCGTCTCGGTCATGCCGTAGGTCGTCACGGCCTGCGGAGGCAGCCCGGCGGGCATCGCCGATCCGCCCAACACCACCACCCGGAACGGGGCCGCGTCCACCCGCGCCAGCGCCGCCGGCACCAGCGACACCAGCGTGCAGCCGGCGGCGGCCGCCTCGGCCACCGCGGCGCGGTCGACCCCGTCCTGCACCGTGAGCGGCGTGCCGGCGTGCAGGGCCCGGGTGACCACCGACAAGCCACCCACGTGCGCCAGGGGCAGGCAGGCCAGCCAGCGGTCGGCGGCGGCGTCGACGCCGAGGCGGGCGCTGGTGGCCAGGGCGGACGCGGCGACGGCGTCGTGGGTCAGCACCACGGCCTTGGGCCCGCCGGTCGTGCCGCTGGTGGCGACGACCAGCGCGTCGCCGGGCTCGACGGGGTCCTCGACCCTGGCGGCGGCGAGCACCCGCGCCCGGGCCGGGGCCGGCAGCCGGGGATCGACCGGCAGCACGGCGTCGCCCGCGTCCCAGGCCCGGCGCAGGTCGTCGACGAACTCCGGCGTGCCCCGGGCGTCGAGCGCGATCAGTCTCCGCACGGCGCCACGCTACGGCCAGGCCCGGGCCGCTGGGCCAACCGGGTCGGCTCCGTCGCGTCCGGCGCGATCGTGCCGACCCGGTTCGGGCGGGGCCGGGCCGATGCGCACGGCGGGGGACGGGGCGGGGGCCGGGTCGGGTGGTCGGCCGCCGGGCGGGCGTGACAACCTGCGGGCGTGTCCGAGGCCCCCGTCGACGCCGCGCGCCCCCCGGTCCCGACCGGATGGCGGCTGTGGCTCGCCGGCGCCCGCCCGCGGACGCTGCCCGCCGCCGTGGTGCCGGTGCTGGTCGGGACCGCCTGCGCTGCGGGCCGCACCGACGTGGTGGCCTGGCGGGCCGTCGCCGCCGGGGTGGTGGCGCTCGCCCTTCAGATCGGCACCAACTACGCCAACGACTACAGCGACGGGGTGCGGGGCACCGACAGCGGCGAGCGCCGCGTGGGCCCCGTGCGACTGGTCGGATCGGGCCTGCGGTCGCCCGGGGCGGTGAAGCGGGCCGCCCTCGCCTCGTTCCTGGTGGCCGGGATCGCCGGCCTGGCGCTGGCCGTGGCGGTCGGCCCCGAGCTGGTGGCCGTCGGTGCGCTGGCTATCGCCGCGGGGTGGTTCTACACCGG
>DASSGC010000408.1:0-2402 GCA_035693765.1 Acidimicrobiales bacterium | reverse complement strand
CGGGAGTACGGCGGTCTGCTCGACAACCGTTCCTTCGGCGGCGTGCAGGTCTCCCGCACGTTCTACGCCCGCGGCCAGACCGGCCAGCAGCTGCTCATCGGCGCCTACCAGGCCCTCGAGCGGCAGGTCGCCGCCGGCACGGTGCGCTGCTACGCCCGCCACGAGATGGTCGAGCTGATCGTCGTCGACGGCCGCGCCCGCGGGATCATCGTCCGCGACATGGTCACCGGCGAGATCGAGACCTACTTCGCCGACGTCGTCGTACTCGCCAGCGGCGGGTACGGCAACGTCTTCTTCCTGTCCACCAACGCGATGGGCTGCAACGTCACGGCGAGCTGGCGGGCCCACCGCAAGGGCGCCTACATGGCCAACCCGTGCTTCACCCAGATCCACCCGACCTGCATCCCGGTCTCGGGTGCCCACCAGTCCAAGCTCACCCTGATGAGCGAGTCGCTGCGCAACGACGGCCGGATCTGGGTGCCGAAGAACAAGGCTGACTGCGACAAGGACCCGCGGGAGATCCCGGAGGAGGACCGCGACTACTACCTGGAGCGGATCTACCCGTCGTTCGGCAACCTGGTCCCCCGCGACATCGCGTCCCGCCAGGCCAAGAACATGTGTGACGAGGGCCGTGGCGTCGGGCCGGAGGTCGACGGCGTACGACGCGGGGTCTACCTCGACTTCGCCGAGGCCATCGAGCGGCTCGGGCGCCACGCCATCGAGGAGAAGTACGGGAACCTGTTCGACATGTACGCCCGGATCACGGGCGAGGACCCCTACCAGGTGCCGATGCGGATCTACCCCGCCGTGCACTACGTCATGGGCGGGCTGTGGGTCGACTACGACCTGCAGTCGACCATCCCCGGGCTGTTCGTCACCGGCGAGGCCAACTTCTCCGACCACGGGGCCAACCGTCTCGGGGCCTCCGCGCTGATGCAGGGCCTGGCCGACGGCTACTTCGTGCTGTCCAACACCATCCGCGACTACCTCGCCGACGGCCCGTTCGACAAGGTCCCCGAGGACCACCCGGCCGTGGTGGAGGCCCAGGAGTCGGTGAGGAAGCGGATCGACCACTTCATGAACAACGGCGGCACCCGCAGCGTCGACTCCTACCACCGGGAGCTCGGCCACATCATGTGGGAGTTCTGCGGCATGGAGCGCACCGAGGACGGCCTCAAGAAGGCCGTCGACCTGATCCGCACCCTCCGCGACGACTTCTGGCGCAACGTGAAGGTGCTCGGCACCGCCGACAGCCTCAACCAGTCGCTGGAGAAGGCCGGCCGGGTGGCCGACTTCCTCGAGCTGGGCGAGCTGATGTGCATCGATGCGCTGAACCGTCGCGAGTCCTGCGGCGGCCACTTCCGGGCCGAGTCGCAGACGGAGGACGGCGAGGCCCTCCGCCACGACGACCAGTACTCCTACGTCGCCGCCTGGGAGTGGGCCGGCGAAGGCGAGAAACCGGTCCTGCACAAGGAGAACCTGGTCTACGAGTTCGTCGAGATGAAGCAGAGGTCGTACAAGTGAGGCTCACCCTCAACATCTGGCGCCAGGCCGATCCCGCCGCCGAGGGACGGATGCACACCTACGAGGTGGACGACATCTCCCCCGACATGAGCTTCCTCGAGATGCTCGACGTGCTCAACGAGCGGCTGAACACAGAGGGCGAGGAGCCGATCGCCTTCGACTCCGACTGCCGCGAGGGGATCTGCGGCATGTGCGGCCTGATGATCAACGGCGAGGCGCACGGACCGGAGGTCACCACCACCTGCCAGCTCCACATGCGCACGTTCAGAGACGGCGAGACGATCACGATCGAGCCCTGGCGCGCCACCGCCTTCCCCGTGCTCAAGGACCTCTGCGTGGACCGCAGCGCCTTCGACCGGATCATCCAGCGGGGCGGCTACATCTCGGTCAACACCGGCGCGGCGCCCGACGCCCACGCGACGCCCGTCCCGAAGGACAAGGCGGACCGGGCCTTCGACGCCGCCACCTGCATCGGCTGCGGCGCCTGCGTCGCCTCCTGCCCCAACGGGTCGGCCTCACTGTTCCTCGGCGCCAAGGTGACCCACCTCGGGGAGCTGCCGCAGGGTCAGGCCGAGCGGGACAGCCGCGTGGTCGACATGGTCGGCCAGCACGACCACGAGGGTTTCGGTGGTTGCACCAACATCGGCGAGTGCGCCGCGGCGTGCCCGAAGGAGATCCCCCTCGACGTGATCTCCCGGCTCAACTGGGATCTCCACGCCGCCCTCCGCCACGGTCACTGAGCAGCGACGCCGCGAGGCACGAGCGCGTCGCGTGGGCTCAGGGAGATAGAGCAAGCGACGCGACTGAGGAACGAAGTCGCGCGAGCGTGTCGAAATCCAGCTGAGCAGCGACGCCGCAAGTCACGAGCGCGTCGCGTG
>DASSGC010000407.1:0-7888 GCA_035693765.1 Acidimicrobiales bacterium | reverse complement strand
AACGCCAGCCATGGCGACCTCACCTTCTGACTCAGCCTCAGAAGGTTGTAGACGCAGCAAGCCACAATCTTTAGCGCGCCGGCGGTTGGGGGACGCAATTTCAGGGCACCTTGGCTACCTCGCCCACAGCGGCACGTATAGGGGGATGCAGTAGGAGTGTGGGATGCGACGTTCGGGGACGCGCATTCGGGGACGCTCGCGCGCCACGCGGGCAGGCGAAGGCGATGCGCCCCGCAGGCGGGCAAGCAGCCCTCGCTGAAGGGCGTCCAACGGGCCCGGCTCCGCGGCCGCAAGTGAGTGCGCGGCCGGCAGCTACTGGACGAGGACGAGCCAGGCTTCTGGGAGAGCCTGCGTCAACGGACGTGCTGGTCTCGCCGTCACCCTCGTGGGCCATGCGGGGAAGCTCGATGAACTCGACCGGGTCGGACTCGGCGGGACGCACCGCGGGGTTGGGCAGTACCTCGACATGGCGCGAGCGTCGCGTGGGTCGCCGTGGATCGCCTCTGTGGTCCTCCCTAGCGCGTTCCCATGTCAGTGACGGATGCGCCGCCGACGAGCCTCGAGTTCGCCGAGGCCCCGCGCGCCTTGTTGTCTTCGCCGCGCAATGACCGCTTGACGAAGTCGAGCGCCGTCTGGGCGACCTCGCGCCAGCCGTGGTCGATCGTGAGGGAGTGGCCTCGGTTCGGGATCTTCACGATCTCCGTCACGGCGGGGTTGCGCCTCTGCCGCTTGTAGGCGGCGTGCGCGATCGCCCACGGCACCGTGTGGTCCTTCTCGCCCTCGATGATCAGCAGCGGGCCGCGGTCGGGGTTCTTCGTGTTCACCTTCGCCTGCGTCCAGGGGTTGAGGTTCGCGTTGCCCATCTGCACGAGAGCGATCCCGGAGCCGGCGACGTGGAACGTGTCGTAGAGCTCCTTCGCCTCCTTCTCGTCGAGCGCGTTCGCCCAGCCGTACTTGAACTGTTTGAACGTGAGCGTGATCGCGCGGCGGCGCGTGAGCGGGTTGACCAGGAACGGGCCCACCCCCTTGAGCACGGAGGCCGGTAGGGGCAGGACGCCGCGGAAGACCCCGGGGTCGATCGCCACCGTGGCCGCCGAGAGGCCTCGGCCCGCGAGCATCTGCGCCAGCAGGCCCCCGGTCGAGTGGCCCATCACCGCTGGCTTCTTGTCCAAGGCATTGATGATCTCAGTGGTGTGATCGACGATCTGCTTCAAGGTCTTCTTGGCGAGGACGTCCGGGTTTGCCCGGGCCTCTTCGACCGTTTCCGGATCGTCTGGCCAGTCCGGCGTCAGCGGCGCGTAGCCGGCCTGCTTGAGGAAGTCGGCCCAGTCGGCCCAGCTGCTCGGCAGCAGCCAAAGGCCGTGTATGAAGACGACCGGGGTTTCCCCAGAGGCGTTTGCCGCCTCGATCTCCCGGTTCTCCCGCTCGGAAATTGACGCCATTGTGGTCTCCTCTTCGGTCGGGCGAACGTCCATCGACGTGTCACTGCTAATGGCGCCACCGTCGCGTGGGTCGCTCAGGTGGAAGTAGGCGGGGCGCCCGGTCTGTCGGTCGTGGGTGGCCATTGGTGTGCTCCTTGGTGATGCGGGCTCCCCGGTGACCTCGTGGACTGTGGCGGGGACGTCGATGAACTCGCCGGGTTCGGACCCGGTGGGATGGAGGCCCGGGTTGGGCAGGTACATCGTCATGAGCGGGATGCCGTCCAGCTCGGCCGGGTCGGGCTGACTGCGAGGACCACGTGGCCGTCGTAGGGGATCGACCCGACGATCCCCCAGTAGTGGTCGCTGAGCTCGATCGGCCCGATGTCGACGATGGCCTCGGGCCACGTCGGGATGATGTCGGAGATGACGGCCATGGCGTCCTCCTTGCCGATGGGGCCACCGTCGCGCCGGCCGGCTCGGATCGCCTCCGTGGAACTCCCTAGTGAGTCCTCCAGCGCAGGGGTCGACTGATCGGCGCCGCCCGCCCCGGCCACGCCAGGCCCTCGATGGCCTCGGGTGCACTAGTAGCGTGGCGTCGTCGTCAGTCGCTGCTCTGGTCTCGCCCCCCAGGGGCCTAGCAAGGACGTCTGCCTGTCAGGCCGGGCCAGATGCACGGCATCTCGAACCGTTCCTGTAGGCGTGGCGGTGGCTATGTCCAAGAGTCGTGCTGGGCCTGGATTGCGGGGTCGGCGCCTTGAGCGGGCGGCGCTGGATCGGCTCCTGGACGAGGTGCGTGCGGGTCAGAGCCGGGTGCTGGTCCTGCGCGGCGAAGCGGGCATCGGCAAGACCGCGCTGTTGGACTACCTGCAGGAGCGGGCGTCCGGGTGTCGCGTCGTCCGAGCGGCGGGCGTCGAGTCCGAGATGGAGATCGCGTTCGCCGGCCTACAGCAGCTCTGCGCGCCGCTGCTGGGCAGTCTCGGGCGGCTGCCCGGGCCGCAGCGCGAGGCGCTGAGCACGGCATTCGGCCTGAGCGCCGGGGAGGCGCCGGA
The DNA here is from genome assembly GCA_035693765.1 of Acidimicrobiales bacterium. Classification (GTDB taxonomy): domain Bacteria; phylum Actinomycetota; class Acidimicrobiia; order Acidimicrobiales; family VFJN01; genus ZC4RG19. The sequence continues at coordinate 5,418 of DASSGC010000407.1, read as the reverse complement.
TCGATTCCTGGTCGGTCTGGCGGTACTCGGACTGCTGTCCGAGGTGGCCGAGGAGCGTCCGCTCGTCTGCCTGATCGATGACGCAAAATGGCTTGACCGGGCCTCGGCGCAGGCCCTGACGTTCGTCGCGCGCCGCCTCCTAGCGGAATCGGTCGCCGTGGTGTTCTCGGTGCGTGAGCCCAGCGAAGACCAGGAGTTGGCCGGGCTTTCGGAGCTAGTGGTGTTGGGCCTGAGCGACGCCGATGCCCGCGCCCTGCTGGACTCGGTGGTCCCGGGGCGACTCGACGAGCGGGTGCGGGACCGGATCGTCGCCGAGACACGGGGTAACCCACTGGCGTTGGTGGAGTTGCCTCGGGGATTGACCGCGGCAGAGCTGGCAGGCGGCTTCGGGCGTCCCGACGTGCGCCCGCTGGCCAGCCGCATCGAACAGAGCTTCCGGCGACAGCTCGAGTCGCTTCCAACCGAGACCCAACGACTGCTCCTGACAGCGGCAGCCGACCCGGTCGGCGACGCGACCTTGTTGTGGAGCGCAGCCCAGCGGCTCGGGATCGGAGCCGCTGCAGCGGCCCCGGCCGAGGCCGCGGGGCTACTCGAGCTCGGAGCCCGGGTGCGTTTCCGCCATCCGCTGGTGCGCGCCGCCGCCTACCGGGCGGCGGTACTGCCTGACCGCCGCCGGGTGCATCGCGCGTTGGCTGAGGCGACCGATGCAGGCACCGATCCTGATCGTCGAGCGTGGCATCGCGCCCACGCCGCGGTGGGGCCCGACGAGGCCGTGGCCGGCGAGTTGGAGCGGTCCGCCGCCCGGGCGGAACGCCGCGGCGGTGTCGCGGCGGCGGCCGCGTTTCTGGAGCGGGCAACCGAGTTGACGCCGGATGCGGCGCGGCGTGGAGCGCGGGCGTTGGCCGCTGCACAGGCCAAGTTCGCGGCCGCGGCGCCTGATGCCGCGTCCGAGCTCCTCGCGATGGCGGAGCTGGGTCGATTGGACGAGCTACAGCGCGCTCTCCTGGCGCGGTTGCGCGCCCAGATCGTGTTCGCCCGTAGGCGCGGAAGCGAGGCTCCTCGTTTGCTGCTCGATGCGGCCGAGAAGCTCGATGCGCTCGACAACGCACTGGCGCGCGAGACCTATCTCGAGGCGCTCGAGGCGGCGATCTTCGTCGGTCGCCTCGGCCGAGGACTCGACGTGCGAGAGACGGCTGAGGCCGCTCGGGCCGCGCCGCCGGCCCCGCCGCGGCCACGGCCGATGGACTTGCTCCTCGACGGGGCGGCGACCCGGTTCACCGAGGGTTACGCCGCGGCCGTGTCGCCGCTCCGGCGAGCGTTGGACGCGCTCTGGCAAGACAGTGGACGCAGCGAGGACGACATCATGGGTTGGCTCTGGCTGGCGTACCCCGTGGCGCTACCCATCGCACCCGAGCTGTGGGACGACGAGACCTGGGAGGGCCTGGCCGCGCGTGCAGTCGGGCTCGCTCGCGATTCCGGTGCGCTTGCCGCTCTCCCCGTCGCGCTCAGCTACCGCGCCGGGGTGCACCTGCACGCAGGCGAGTTCGCGGACGCGGCGGCACTGATCGAGGAAGCCGATGCGATCGCCGCGGCGACCGGCAACGCACCTCTCCGATACCCCGCGTTGATGCTCGCTGCCTGGCGCGGCGAGGAGGTCCGGGCGCTTGATCTGATCGAGGCCGGCGTCCAGGACGCGACCGAGAGGGGCGAGGGAAGGGCACTCGGGCTGGCCGGGTACGCCACTGCGGTGCTGTACAACGGTCTCGGCCGCTACGAGGCCGCGCTGGCCGGTGCCCAGCGGGCATGCGAGTACGAGGACCTGGGAATCTTCGCTTGGTCCCTCGCCGAGCTCGTCGAGGCGGGAGCGCGAAGCGGCGCGTACGAGGAGGCTGCCACGGCCCTCCGGCAGCTCGACGAACGCACCGGTGCCGCCGGCACGGACTGGGCACTCGGGATCGAAGCTCGATCCCGAGCGTTGCTCAGCGCCGGCCCGATGGCCGACGCCCTCTACCGGGAGGCGATCGACCGCCTCGGGCGCACCCGCATCGCCGTCCACCTCGCCCGCGCCCACCTGGTGTACGGCGAGTGGCTGCGTCGCGAGCAGCGGCGCGTGGACGCGCGCGAGCACCTGCGGGCTGCCCACGACATGTTGGGCAGGTTTGGGACCGAGGCGTTCGCCGAACGGGCCCGCCGGGAGCTGCGGGCGACTGGCGAGACGGTACGCAAGCGCACGGTGGAGACCCGAGAGGTCCTTACCGCGCAGGAGGTGCAGGTCGCCCGGCTGGCGGCCGATGGCCGCACCAACCCCGAGATCGGTGCCCAGCTCTTCATCAGCGCCCGAACGGCGGAGTACCACCTGCACAAGGTGTTCTCCAAGCTCGACATCAGCTCCCGCCGGCAGCTCCGCGGGCGCCTGGCGCAGCTCGAACCGCGTAACACCTGAGGGCATCGCCAGGACAGCGACACCCCCGGGCGCGACCCGCACCCGGAACTTCCACAGATGCGAGCGGCCCCCAGCGGGGGGACGCTGGGTCGTGACCCATCCCGAAAGGAGCCCCCATGAGCACGATCACCGCAAGAGACGGTACCGAGATCTACTACAAGGACTGGGGCGACGGCGCGGTCGTCACCTTCTCCCACGGCTGGCCCCTCAACGCCGACGCCTGGGACGGCCAGATGCTGTTCCTCGCGCAGCACGGCTTCCGGGCGGTCGCGCACGACCGGCGCGGCCACGGCCGATCCAGCCAGGCGCCCTCCGGCAACGACATGAACGGCTACGCCGACGATCTCGCTGCCGTGATCGAGGCGCTCGACCTCCACGACGCCACGCTCGTGGGCCACTCCACCGGCGGCGGCGAGGTCGCCCGCTACATCGGACGCCATGGAACTTCGCGGGTCGCCAAGGCGGTCCTCATCGCCGCGGTGCCACCGATCATGCTCCAGACCGACGCCAACCCCGAGGGCCTGCCGATCGAGGTCTTCGACGGCATGCGTGCGGACCTCGTCAAGGACCGCTCCCAGTTCTATAAGGACTTGGCCGTCCAGTTCTACGGCGCCAACCGGCCGGGCGCCGAGGTCTCCCAGGGTGTGCTGGACCAGTTCTGGCTCTGGAGCATGCAGGCCGGCCTCAAGAACGCCTACGAGAGCATCAAGGCCTTCTCCGAGACCGACTTCACCGACGACCTCGCCAAGTTCGACGTGCCGACCCTCGTCCTACACGGCGAGGACGACCAGATCGTCCCCGTCAAGGACTCGGCGGTGAAGTCCGCCCGGCTCATCGCCGGCGCCAAGGACGTCTACTACCCGGGCGCCCCGCACGGCATCACGGCCACCCACCAGGACCAGGTCAACAACGAGCTATTGGCCTTCCTCCAGAGCTAGCCGCCAATCGGCGGGTTGGCCAGGTCTCCCGAGACGTGGCCAACCCTCTGCCACACCTTCCAGCTCCCGGCTCAAGCCACGACCAGAGCCCCCTCACCGACCACGACGGCGGCTGGTAGCGCCGCCGTCGAACCAGTCCACAACGGGCTTCAACACCCGAAGCCAAACAGAAAGGAGTCACCATGAAGATCGTCATCATCGGCGGTACCGGGCTCATCGGCAGCCAAGTCGTCCAGAACCTGCGTGCACGCGGACACGAGGCCATGCCAGCCTCACCGAACACCGGGGTCAACACGATCACCGGTGAGGGCATGGCCGCGGCGCTCGCCGGCGCGCAGGTCGTCGTTGACGTGGCCAACTCGCCGTCCTTCGAGGACGCCGCGGTGCTCGAGTTCTTCCAGACCTCGGGACGGAATCTGCTCAAGGCAGAGGCGAACGCAGGCGTCGGGCACCACGTCGCGCTCACTATCGTCGGCGCCGACCGAGTGCCCGACAGCGGGTACATGCGGGCCAAGCTCGCGCAGGAAGAGCTGATCAAGATGGCCGGCCAGCCGTACACGATCGTCCGCTCCACCCAGTTCTTCGAGTTCATGCGCGCCGCCGCCGAGTCCGCGACCGACGGCGACACCGTGCGCGTTCCCTCGGCCAATCTCCAGCCGATCGCCGCCAAGGACGTCGCCGCCGCACTGACCGAGGTTGCCGTGTCCGACCCGGTCAACGGTGTCATCGAGATCGCCGGGCCGGAGAAGATCACGTTCCCCGAGCTGATCCGTGGCGTGCTCGCCGCCGACAACGACCCGCGGAAGGTCGTAGGCGAGGAGCATGCCCGCTACTTCGGCACCGAACTGACCGACACCTCGATCACGGCCGGCCCGGACGCGCGCGTGGGCAAGACGAGCTTCGCCGAATGGCTCGCCCACAACCACAAGTAGCCGCGTGCCCGAGAACCGTCCCAGAACCCTCACGCTCAGCGTCCCCTAATCCCGCGGCCGCCGCGTCCCAGACCGCCGGCTGGGTGGCGATGCGGGCGAACACCCCTCCGCAAAATGCCACGCTGCGTGCTGGCCGCCGCTGGGCACGTTGGTCGCCACCGGGCAAGTTCCGATGGCCGCCGACATCGTCGGTCTCCACGACTTCTCCATCCTCTCTCCAAGCCCTCGATCGGACCTCGCCGCACAGTGGCTGACGACCCGTCGGTGCGCTCTCCGCCGGCGCGTCGACCGCACCAACCAGATCGATAGACACCTTCGGAGGATTGACATGAGGTATTCCATCCGTTTCAACCGCCTGCTCGCGGCCGGGATCGTGGCAGCCGTGGCCGCTGTCGGGCCCCTGGCCCAGGTCGCCCCTGCCGAACCCGCCGGCCCCGACGTGCCGAGCACCATCGCGGTCGGCGATGGCTTCAAGGTGTTCATGGTCGGCCACGCGGTCGGCGTGCAGATCTACTCGTGCGGCACCACCTCGACCGGCTACGCCTGGAGCTTCGTCGCCCCCCGGGCCGACCTGTACGGCGACAACGGCCAGCTCGTCGCCACCCATTTCGGCGGGCCGACCTGGCAGGCGCTCGACGGCAGCACGGTCAGGGCCAAGCGGGACCAGGGCGTCACCGTCGACCCGACGGCGATCCCGTGGTTGTTGCTGTCCAAGGACTCGGTGACCGCCGGTCCCGACGGCGCCCGGCTCACCAGCACCGCGTTCATCCAGCGGACCGCCACGACGGGCGGTCTCGCCCCCGCCGCGGCGGAGTGCAACGCGGGCTCGGCGGGCGACATCGTCGAGGTCCCGTACACCGCCGACTACTGGTTCTGGAAGGCGACCGCCGGCTGATCGGCACCGGGCCGGCACGGCGGGCGGCGACCATGCCACGTCGCCGCCCGCCGCGGCCGCGCAGGCCCCGGACGGCCGACGCCGCCGGCGTGGCTCATTCCACGCGCCGGCGTGACCCATCCGATCGGGTCCGATCAGGTCCTGAGCCACACGCCGGGCGCCCACCGCCGTCACCGCATGGCGGCGGGGACCGGCGTGTGGGGCCGGTGG
>DASSGC010000406.1:0-10561 GCA_035693765.1 Acidimicrobiales bacterium | reverse complement strand
CGAGTCATGCTGCTCCCAAAACGGAAAAACCCCGCCATTCCGGGCCGAGGCCCGAAAGGCGGGGAAGATTGCGGCCCGATAGCCCGGCCGGCGAGGGGTCGGGAACACCGACCGAGCGGTGGTGCTCGACCCCTCGCGCTCGGCGCGAGCACCCTGCGACGCGGACCGGCCCTGCGCTGGTGCCCAGGGCCGGTTCGATCAGCTCGACGATCAGCTCGACGATCAGCTCGACGATGAGCTCGGTGGCCGACCGGTCAGGCGGGCTCGACCACGACGCTGATGGCGGCGGCACCGCTCTCCGGCACGCGGGGCTGGCGCCACACCTCGACGGGGAACGAGACCGTCACGAGGGACGAGAAGAGCCAGAGCAGGTTCTGGTCCTGCTCGGAGATCCCGTCCATCTCGACGCTCTTGAGGTACTCGGTGCCGTTCGCGAGCCGCGGGAAGGCGACGTCGTAGAACTCCTGGAGCTCGTCCATCGAGCTGGCCAGGCGCTTGGCGTAGCGGTCGTTCTCGCTGGGGAGCACCCAGTCGGCGAAGCGTTCCAGGTCGGCGAAGTCGGGGGGAAGCAGGGACACCTGTCGTCTCCTTGTCAGGACGCGGCCGAGATCCGGACCGAGGACTCGGACTGCCGGCTGCGCTGGTACTCGTCGACGTAGTCGCGGGCGACGGTGTGCAGGTGCCGGAGCATGACCTCCTGGTCGCACAGCGGGAACTCGGTCACCACCCTGGACTCGATCATGCGCTGGGTGGCCTCCAGGGTGTTGCCGTCCTGCAGCGCGTACTCCTTGAAGGTGACCGCGGCCAGCTCGTGCTGGAGGCGCTCGTAGGCGGTCTGCGCGGGCACGAAGTAGAGGGTGCCCTCGAAGATGTGCGTGTTGTACGAGGTCGGCCAGTAGTGGTACGTGAGGTACCAGTTCGGCTTCCAGATCAGCACCATGAAGTTGGGGAAGAAGAGGAACGAGTCCTCGCCCCAGGCCTTGTGGCGGGCCGGGTTCAGCCCCTCGGGAAGCTCCTCCAGGCCGATGTCGGGGGCGTCCCACACACCGAACAGGCCGCTGCGCAGCACGCGCTCGATCGGCTTCACCATGCTCTCGTCCTTCGGCGGGGCCATGCCGCCCCACGACGACACCAACCCGTGCGGGCCGTCGGCGTCGTAGGCGAGGGCCTCGTAGCCGAAGGCCTGGAGCTTGGCCGACTCGTCGGCGACCGCCTGCTTCGCGTGCAGGACGGGTGCGTGGTAGAACTCCATGAAGGCGTCGATGAAGAGCTTCCAGTTGCTCCCCACCTCGGCGCGGAACCTGTGCACCTGGGACATCTTGTGGAACGGGTAGCCGGCGATGCCGCTACCGAGCCGCCCCATGTAGTCCACCAGTGGCTGGGCGTCGTCGTCGAAGTTGACGAAGATGAAGCCCTCCCACACCTCGCAGCGCACGGGCACCAGGCCGTACTCGGAGAGGTCGAGGTCGAAGAACTCCGACTGCTGCTGCACGAAGGTCAGGGCGCCGTCGAGGTCGTAGCGCCAGCCGTGGTACTTGCAGGTGAACTGGCGGCAGGTGCCGCTCGTCTCCTCGCGGGGGTAGTCCTGCCACACGAGCTTGTTGCCGCGGTGCCGGCAGATGTTGTGGAAGGCCCTCGCCTCCCCGCTGCCGTTGCGCACGATGACCACCGAGGTCCCCGCCGCGTCGATCTCCCGGGTGAAGTAGCTCCCCGTCCGGGGGAGCTGCTCGATGCGGCCGACGTTCAGCCAGGTGCGCTTGAAGATCGCCTCGCGCTCCAGCTCGTAGTGCTCCGGTGAGATCGAGTCCGAGTAGGAGACGGGCCCGGTGTCGAGCTTGAGGTGCTCGGTCCAGCTGCCTTCAGCCGGCCTCGGGAAGTGAGCCATCGTTCGAGGTCCTCCGGTCAGGTCGTTGCCACGACGATATCAGGAATCTCCTGTGGTGAGAAGATCGTTTCCAGCCAACGGCGCCCGGCGGGCGGCGCGGCGGGGGGATCGGGTCAACCGCCGGCGTCGCCCCGTGGGCTCGCCGGTCGCGGTGCACCGGCCTCACCGCCGCCGACGAACGGGTAGATGCGGGTGAAGTCGGCGCCCGGCTCGGCGGCGGCGAACCGCTGCCACACCGACGCCGCCACGGCCCCCAGCGACGCGGGCCCGCCCTGATCCTCGACCGCCTGCAGGTACAGGAGCACGTCCTTGGCCATCAGCGAGCTGCTGAAGCCGGAGGCGTAGCGGCCGGTCAGCACGTGGTCCGGGAACTTGTCGGCCGTCGCCGCGCTCCGGCCGCTCGATGCGTTGAGCACGTCGAGCATGGTCCCCATGTCGAGCCCCACCGAGACGCCGAAGGCGATGGCCTCGCTGGTGGCGGCGAGCGCCGTGGCCGACAGGAAGTTGTTGGCCAGCTTCAGGGCCTGGGCCAGCCCCGGCCGGTCGCCCACCCGGCGGCGGCGGTCGCTCAGCCCGGCCAGCACCGGCTCGACCCGGCGGCAGGCGTCGTCGGTGCCGGCGTACATCACGGTGAGCGTGCGGGCCCGGGCGCCGGCGACCCCGCCGGAGACCGGCGCGTCGACGTAGGCGACCCCGGCTCCGGCGAGCAGGGCGGCGATGTCCCGGGCGGCGCCGACCCCCACGGTCGAGGTGTCGACGACGTGGGTGGTGCGGCGGTCGGGGGGCGCCAGGATCGCACGGGCCACCTGCCCGGACACCGTCCCGTCCGGCAGGCTGAGCACCACCACCCCGGCCTGCTGCGCCACCGCAGCCGCCCGGTCGACGAAGGCCGCCCCGGCCGGCGCCCGCGCCGGACCGGCGACGTCGTGGCACACCACGGCGTGGCCCGCCGCCACGAGGTTCCCGGCCAGGGCGGCGCCCATGTTGCCGAGGCCCACGAAGCCGACGGTGCCGACGGGCCCGCCCGGGCTCACGGCTGCCGCGCGGCTCGGACGGCCCGGACCTCCCGGCGGGCGGCGAGCGCCGCCGGCGCGCCGCAGTACGCCGCCGCCCACACCCCCCAGGCCATCGCGGTGATGTGGTCCTGGAACTCCGCCGCCACCGGGTCGGGGTCGGCCGTCATGCCGTCGACGTAAGCGTCGCCGAGCATGGCCCGGCGCAGGGCACGGGCGGCTCGCAGCTGCTCGCTCACAGCGAGCCGTCGAGGGAGGCCAGGTAGTCGCGGGTCCGCCGGGAGGAGGCGAGGAGCTCGTCGCGTCCCTGCCCGATCGGCACGACCCGCACCGAGACGTCGGTGACGCCGGCGTCGGCGAAGGAACGCAGGCGCTTCTCGATCATCCCCTCGGTCCCGGCGGCGAGGATGTCGCCGACGCTGCGGGCGTCGCCGCGCTCCAGGAGCTTCTGGTAGTTGGGGGAGACCTCCGCCTCGGACAGGATGCGGTTCGCGCGGGCGACGGCGGCCCCGACCTCGTCCTCGGCACACAGGCAGACGGGGATCCCGGCCACGATCCGCGGGGCGGGGCGTCCCGCCGCCTCGGCGGCGCTGGTGATCGCCGGGGCGATGTGCTCGCCGATGGCCTTCTCGTCGGCCATCCAGAGGATCGTCCCGTCGGTGCGCTCGCCTGCCAGGCGCAGCATCACCGGGCCCAGTGCGGCGATCAGCACCGGGGTGGGGGCGATGTCGGTGATGTCGAGCGGGTTGTGCACCCGGAACTGGTCGTTCTCGACGTCGACCATGCCGGGGCCGGCAAGCGCCCGGTCGAGCACGTCGAGGTGGGCCCGCAGGGTCGCCACCGGCTTGTCGTAGGGCAGCCCGAGCATCTCGTCGATCACCCAGTGGTGCGACACCCCGAGGCCGAGCGCGAGCCTCCCCTCGCACACCGCCTGGACCGAGAGCGCCTGCTGGGCGAGGGCGATCGGGTGCCGGGGCTGCACCGGGACCACGGCGGTGCCGATCTCGATGCGAGACGTGACGCCGCCCACCACCGCCGCCGCGGTCAGCGCGTCGAAGTCGTCGGGGATCTGCGGGATCCACACCGCGGCCATGCCGGCCTCCTCCGCCCAGCGGGCGTCGGCCTGGAGGCGCGCCACCTTCGTGCTGTAGCGACCCCGCTCCGGGCCAAGCATCACCCCGATCCGCATGCGGACCACCTCTCCCCGAGACGGTTGAGAACGTTCTTCTTGTCTAAGTGTAATGCCGGTCCCGGCCGGCGCCAGCCCGGAGGCCGGCGAGGCCGGTCACGCGGCGCCCACGGACGCGCGCAGGAGGGGTGCGGCCGCGACGAGCCAGTCGTCGATCACCGGCGCCAGGTCGCCGAGACGGTCCTCCGTGACGTACAGGCCGCGCGTGGGGACCGTGGCGCCGATCTCCACCAGCACGGGGCGGAGGTGCACCTCGACCGCGAGGGCGTGGGCCGCGCCGGCGCCCACCATCACGGGCACGACGGTCACGCCCGAGAGCCCGGTGGTGCCGAACCAGTCGAGGAACGACTTGAGGAGCCCCGTGTAGCTCGCCTTGAAGGTGGGCGAGGCGACGACCAGCAGGCGGGTGCCGGCGACCTGTTCCACGGCCGCGCGGACGTCGGCCGCCGACCAGTCGAAGAGCCGGGGTCCGAGAGAGGCGAGGTCGACCTCCACGACCGGGGTCGCGGCCAGCCCGACCGCACCCGCGGCGGCGGCCGCGACCTCGCGCGCGGCGGAGAGCGTCCGCGACCGGGGGCGGGGGTTCCCGACGACGATGCCGAGCCCGCTCATGGCTGCCGGCCTGGCCGGGCCGGCCCCGGGCGCACGGAGAAGAGCACTGTCAACACAGGAGATCGACAGTACCGTACCGGCCGGACTCGGGTAGGTTCCGTCGCGTGAAGTTCTGGTGCGGCACTGCGTTCATGAGCACGCCGGAGATGCCCGCCGTGGCCCGGATGCTCGACGAGGCGGGCTACCACGGCATCCTGGTGTCCGATCACCTGATCTACCCGCGGGAGCTCTCGTCGCCCTACCCGGGCTCGCCGGACGGCCGCCCGTTCTGGCCGCCCGACACCGCCTGGCCCGACGCCTGGGTGCTCATCGGGGCCATGGCGGCGGTCACCGACGACCTGCAGTTCGGCAACAACGTGTACGTCGCGCCGGCCCGGCCGCTGCTCGAGGTGGCCAAGCAGGTCGCGACCGCGTCGGTGCTGTCGGGCGGGCGGGTGTCCCTGGGGCTCTCGGCCGGATGGATGCGCGAGGAGTTCGAGCTCCTCGGGCAGCGCTTCGCCGACCGCGGTCGCCGGCTCGACGAGATGATCGAGGCGCTGCGCGCGCTCTGGCAGGGCGGCTGGGTCTCGTGGCAGGGCGAGCACTACGACATCCCCGAGCTGATGCTCGAACCCCATCCCGAGACCCCGGTGCCGATCCTCTGCGGCGGCGAGTCCGAGGCCGCCCTCCGGCGGGCCGCCCGGTACTGCGACGGTTGGGTCGGCACCGCCTACCCGCTCGACGTCGCCGCCCGATGGGTCGAGCGCCTGCGCGGCTACCGGCGCGAGTACGGGCGGGAGGGCGAGCCCTTCGAGGTCGTCGTCGGCCTCCGTGACGTGCCGTCCCCCGACCTCTACCGGCGGGCGGAGGACCTCGGGATCACGGCCACCATGTGCGCGCCGTGGGCCGGCTCGGAGCTCATCCCCACGGGCGACCACGCCCACCTGAAGGAGCCCGCCGAGCGCTACCGCGCCCCCATCGAGCGGTTCGCCGAGCAGATCCTGGCCAGGTGCCGGTGACGGGCGGCGCCGTGGGGCACCGGGCGGCGCCGTCGACCGGCGTCGGTGCCGTCGCTCGGGGCACATGACCGACATCGCCGGAGCGGGGACACCCGTGCACGGCCGGCTCGGCGTGACGGCCGGCATCGAGGACGGCGAGCTGCGCCTCGGCCTCAGGCCGCCGGCGGAGACGCTCCACCACGGCGTGGTGCGGGCCAGCGTCCTCGCCTACCTCGTCGACGCGGCGGCCGGGATCCCGATCGACGACGACCCGGACGTGTGGACCCTCACCACGGACATGACGGTGCGGATGCGGCCCGCGCCCGCGCCCGCCCGCATCGGCGCCGCCAGCCGCGTGCTGAGACGGGGCCGCCGGTCGGTCACGTGCGCGGTGGAGCTGACGACCGAGCGCGGCGCACACCTCGCCACCGGCGCGATCGGCTTCGCCCGCGTCGCCCGCAAGGCGTCCGACCCGCCGAAGCCGGTGCTCACGCCGGACGGGATGGTGGAGCTCTTCGGGACCATCGACCCGATCGACAGGCCCGTGCGGGAGGCGGCCGGCATCGAGGTGGTCGATCCGGCCGCCGGGGTGGTGCAGGTCGAGCTGACCCCGGAGCTCCGCAACCCGGCCGGGACCCTGCAGGGGGCGATGGTGGCGCTCGTGGCCGAGGCGGCCGCCGAGGACCTCGTGTCGACGCGGTTCGGGGTCGCAGCCGTCGTCACCGACCTCGACCTCCGCTACCTGGCCCAGACCCGGGCGGGACCGGTGCGCACGACGAGCCGGCTGCTGGGCGACGGCCCCGATGCCCCCATCGAGGTGGCGCTGGTGGACACCTCCACCGGTACGCTCACAACGCTCGTCTACGCCCGCACGGCACGTGCTGATCCCGGCGGCGCGCGCGCCGATCCGACACACGGAAACGGCATTCTCTAGAGTGTGAAACGGAACATTCGTTGCGAGGACCAGCGCGAGACCGGCGACCCGGTGCCGAAGGGATGGGTGCTGACGGTGACCGACCACCACACGATCGACTTCTTCCGGGGGCGACGAGCTGCTCGTCGCCCCCTACTGAGCGAGGCCACCCGATGAAGGTCACGGTCGACGACGACCAGTGCTGCGGGCACGCGGTCTGCTGGGGCCTGTGCCCCGAGGTGTTCGACCTCTCCGACGACGGCTTCGCCGTGGTGCAGGTGTCCGAGGTCCCCCCGGAGCACGAGGACGCCGTCCGCAAGGCCGTCCGGCAGTGCCCCGAGCGCGCCATCACGATCACCGAGCGCTGACGGCCGGCGAGCCGCTGGGCACCCCGCCACCGCCGTCCGCGACCGGCACGCCGTCCGGGCCCGACGTGCCCCGCGAGCTGCGGGCCGTCGCGTCCGCCCGCCGTCGGCAGCGGCCGGGGTGACCGCCGGGCCGGCAGGCCCACCTCATCCGCCTACGACCACGGGCGATCGAACGCCCGACCGCGGACGGAGCGCGGATCCCGACCATGGTCCGATGTGCCGGGCCGCGACGCCCGTCATCCTCGGCTCATGGCCACCACGCGGGCAACGCCACGCCGTGCGCGCCGCGCGGTCGGCGGCGCCGCCGAGAGCGCGCTGGGCGATCTGGAGCAGCACCGGCGCGAGCTGACGCGCTACTGCTTCCGCAGGCTCGGGTCGGTCGTCGAGGCCGACGACGCGGCGCAGGAGACGATCCTGCGGGCCTGGCGATGCGGCGCACGCTTCGAGGGACGGTCGACCGTGCGGACCTGGCTGTACCGCATCGCGACGAACGTGTGCCTGGACATGCGGCGGCGCCCGCAGGGTCGTGCCCTGCCGGTCGGCCTGGGGCCGTCGCCCGAGACGGAGACCGTGCCGCCTGCCCTGCGGGCGCCCGGCTCGTCCGCGCGGCCGGTCCGGCTCGCCGCGGCGCAGCCGGGCGCCGACGACCCGGCCGACCGCGCCGTGGCCCGGGAGTCCGTCCGGCTGGCCTTCGCGACCGCACTCCGGCACCTGCCGCCCCGGCAGGTGGCCGTGCTGATCCTGCGCGACGTCCTCCGCTGGCCCGCCGCCGACGTGGCGGCGCTGCTCGACACGACGGTGATCGCGGTCAACAGCGCGGTGCTGCGGGCTCGCGCCACCCTGGCGGACGCCGGCGCCGGCCCTCGCCACCCGGACCCGCCGGGCACCGCCGACCGGGATCGGCTGGCGCGGTATCTCGACGCCTTCGAGCGCTCCGACGTCCAGAGGCTGGTGGCGCTCCTCCGCGAGCACGCGGTGGCGCGGCGGCCGGTGGCGACCCCGGCCTGATCGTCCGGCGGGCCGGACGTCGCAGCACGCGATGGCGCCCGGAGTCTCGCTACCCTCGGGGCGCGGGCGCCGGGACGGGAGCGAAACGATGCCCGATGTCGAGACCACCGCCAGCTTCGACGGGCTCGCCCAGGCGAGGTACGTGCGCCTCACGACCTACCGGAGGGATGGCACCCCGGTGGCGACGCCCGTGTGGTTCGCCCTGGGGGACGGCGCCCTCTACGCCTGGACCGGCGAGGACACCGGGAAGGTCAAGCGCATCCGCAACGAGCCCCGGGTGACGGTGGGCCCCTGCAACGCCCGGGGCACGCCCACGGGACCTGCCTACGCGGCGAGCGCCCGCGTCCTCGCGGCCGGCGAGGGGCGCCGCGCCTACGGGCTGCTGAAGGCGCGGTACCGGTCGGCCGCGGCCGTGTACGGAGCCATCGGGCTCCTGGGGCGGCTGACGCGGCGGGGGCGAGGGTTCGTGGGCATCGCCGTCGAGCCGGCGGCGACCGTCGACCTGCCCGCCCCGCCGTGAGCGCACGCGTGCCTCGCTGAAGCACCTGGGCGGACAGGTCACGTGGCGACCCGGCCATGTCGAAGAGGTTGTCGACGGCTGCGGGGGGTCGAGGCCGGCGAGGACTACATCGTCGGATGGCCTTCGGTCTCATGGTGGACGTGGGCGCGTTGGCCGTCGCGGTCGAAGATCATGATGAGCTCGGCCGGGCCGTCGACGGCTGCGAAGGCGTGCGGCGTCATGGTGCCGAACTCGGCGGCCTGACCGGTCTCGACGAGGATCTCGCGTTCGCCGAGCGACAGGCGCACTCGCCCCTCGAGGACGAAGAACCAGTCGTGACCGGGGTGGACCCGCTGCTCCGTCTTCCTGCCTGTCGGTTCGAGTCGCATCTTGACCGCGATCGTGCTGCCGGTCGGTCGGCTCAGCATCCAGGTCGTGCGCTCGCCAGAGGTGCGCGGCGCCGGGCGGATGACCACATCCTCGTCGCTGCGCACGTCGAGAAGCGCATCGAGGTCGACCTGGAGGGCCGCTGCAAGCGGCAGCAGGATGTCGAGGCTGATCGACCGCTTGCCGGTCTCGACCCGACTGATCGTGGAGGGACTGAGGTTCGTGCGGGCGGCGAGCTCGTCGAGCGACAGGCCCAGCGTGTTCCGGAGGCTTCGCAGCCGGGTCCGCACCACCCGTTCGATCTCGTTGTCGGCCATCGCTCCTCCGACCGCTCCTCCGCACTTCTTGCGAATCTCGCAAGTGTTCGTGCGTATATCGGGTGAGACCTTATCGTCGAGGCCATGAGTGACCACGCCCCGCGCACCGTCGAGCGGCACTGCGACGTCGCCGTCGTCGGCGGTTCGGCCGCCGGACTTGCCGCGGCGCTCCAGCTCGGACGCCAGCGTCGGTCGGTGATCGTCATCGACGCCGGCGAGCCGCGCAACGCCCCCGCCGCACACATGCACGGCTACCTCGGTCGCGAGGGCCTTCCGCCGTCGGAGCTGATCACCGCCGGTCGTGAGGAGGTCCGCAGCTACGGAGGGGAGGTCCTCGGCGGACGCGTCACTCGAGTGGTTCGCCGCGACGACGACCGCTTCCGCGTCGAGCTCGTCGGCGGCCACTCCATCGTCGCTCGGCGGGTGCTCGCCGCGACCGGCCTGGTGGACGAGCTCCCGGACATCGACGGCCTTGCCGAACGGTGGGGGCGCGACGTCATCCACTGCCCGTTCTGCCACGGCTTCGAGGTCCGCGACCGGCCCATCGTCCAGATCGTCACCCACCCGATGGGCCTCCACACCGCCGGGTTGCTCCGCCAGCTGACCGCCCGGCTCACCCTCGTCCTCCACGATGACGTCGACGTGGAGCGCGCCGAGATCGATGCCTTGCGGGCGGCCGGGGTGGAGATCGTCCACGACCAGGTGCGTCGCATCGTCACCGACGACGACGGGAACCTCTCCGCCGTCGAGCTGACCGGCCGCCAACGAATCCAAGCCGGCGCAGTCGCGGTCGGCCCGCGGTTCAGGGTGCGCGCCGAACCGTTCGCATCGCTCGGACTCCGAACCGCGCCGCACCCGACCGGGCTCGGAGACTTCGTCGAGACCGACGCGACCGGGGCAACGGCGGTGCCGGGCCTCTACGCGGCCGGCAACGTGACCGACCCGAGCCAGCAGGTCTCGCAGGCGGCCGCCGACGGCAGCCGGGTCGGCGCCATGATCAGCTTCAGCCTCGCCGACGACGACATCCGAGCCGCAGCCCGACCCTCGGCCAACCAGGCCGACTGGGATCACCGCTACCGGGGCGACCAGATGTGGAGCGGCAACCCCAACGGCACACTCGTCAACGAGACCAGCGGCCTCACCCCCGGCCGCGCACTCGACGTCGGCGCCGGTGAGGGCGGCGACGCGCTCTGGCTGGCCGAGCAGGGTTGGAGCGTGACCGCGACTGACATCTCACAGCTCGCCCTCGCCCGCATCGCCGCGGAGGCCGAGCGCCGCGGTGCACGCGTCGAGTGCCATCTCGCGGACGCGAACGCACTCGACGCGTTCGAAGCGGGAGCGTTAGACCTCGTGTCGGACCAGTACTCATAGATACCCCGCACTCCCGACGAAC
>DASSGC010000405.1:0-30398 GCA_035693765.1 Acidimicrobiales bacterium | reverse complement strand
ACACCAGGCGGGCCGCCCACGATCCGTTCGCCGGTCGGCCGGGCGGCATGGCAACCTGGGGCGGCGGGGACGTAGCTCAGTTGGCTAGAGCACCTGCTTTGCAAGCAGGGGGTCGTGGGTTCGAATCCCATCGTCTCCACCGGTTGTGACCAGGGCATCCGCGTGGTCGGTGCTCGCATCGAGGCGACCTGGCCGAGGCCGTGGGCCACGTACGAGCCACAAGCTCCCCCTCAGGACGCCCCAGTTCGGTCAGCGTCGTCGTCGCCCTGGTCCCCGTCGTCGCCGGCGAGAGCGGCCTCCAGCGAGGCGGCGATCCGGGCGTCGGCCTCGCTCGTGGCGTGCTGGTAGATGATCGCCGCGCGCACCGAGTCGTGACCCATGCGGGCCATTAGGTCCCGGGTGCTGACCCCGCTCATGGCAGCCAGCGTGTTCCCGGTGTGCCGCAGGTCGTGGAAGTGCAGCCCGGCCATCCCGAGCTCGGCGACGGACTTGGTCCAGGCGGTCAGCTTCCGGAAGTTGCCCCGCCGGATCACGCCACCCTTCGGCCCGGTGCCAGCAGGATCATCGCCCGGTACCGCTCGGGCACCGCACCCGCCAGGGCCCGCACCTCGGTCACGGTGAGCACCGGCCGCTCGGCGGGCTGCTTCCGGTCGGCGCCGCGGACCTGGCACGGGTTGCGCGTGAGGATGTGGTCCTCGTTGACCGCCGTCATCAGCAGCGATCGCAGGAACCGGTAGGCCTTGGCCGCATCGGACGGTGACACGCCCTCGGCCGGCGGCCTGGCCCGCCACTCGCGCACCAGCGGCGTGTCGAGCTTCCCGAGGGGCACACCGCCGATTCCACGGGTTGATGTGCCGCCGCAGCAGCCACCGGTAGAGCTCGACTGTCCGGGGCGGAAGTCCGGCCCGTTCGGTGAGCCACCGGTCCGTGTAGACCCCAGGGGCGGGCCAACGCCCCCGCTGCGCGACGCCGAGGGCCCGGTCCACGCGTCAGGTTTCGTGGCCGCACGGCCCGGCCGGCGTCGTTGCCGACCGGGCTAGCCGTCGCGCGAGGTCAGGACAGCGTGGTGGCGACCGTCCGCCGGGTTATCCCTGACCGCTACGTGTAGACATTGCCGGGGCACTCCTCGTACCAGAGCCATCCTCCGACGTCGCAGATCCTGACCTGCATATAGCCGTAGAACCAGGCTTCGACGCCCGTCCGCTCGACGTAATACCCGGTCGCGCAGGACGCGTAGCTCCCCCGGCGGTCGCCGGCCCAACGCTCCACGCCGTACGCCTTGTACCAGGTCCAGTAGTCGTCGTAGCTGACACACACGGCGAACCCGAAATATGTGGCGTCGGGGCCGTTGCCGTCGCACCAGCCGCCGCCGTTGTTGGCGTCGCCCTGCATCGCGTAGCACGTGCCGAGCCAACCCGAACCCGCCGAGGCCGCCTCCGGGCGGGCGAGCGAGCGGGCCGGGGCGAGCGCCAGCCCGTGGGCGAGCATGGCGAGCACAGGCCGCAGGACGCGTCTTCGTCTGATCGTTCTCATCGTTCTCCCTATCGTTGTCCTCGTGGCTCCCGGGGCGCGTCGAAACAGGGCCCCGTGTGCAGACGCTGCGACACGGGTACCGATCCCCAGGCGCACCGAGAGTACCGGCTGGCGTACATCGACGGGCGTCAGGCGGCCAGGCTCCTGATCACATCCGCCGCCTGGGTCATGGCGACCGCAGGCGCTCGCCCTCGAATACGGTCAGGGTGTGGTTGGCGAGGCAAGCCGATCACGGCCACTGTCAACCATCAGGTGAACCCGCTGTGTCGTGCATCAAACGAAGCCGGACCACCTGTGGAGCCCTCCGGTTGCCGGATTTCGCTCTAGCTAGGGGGTCAAGAGCGGCGGCTTCGCCGCCGCCAACGCCTGGCCTGCGGGCGGCACCTCCGGCGCCGTCCTCGGCCAGGCGAGCATCGGTGCACATCCCATCGGTCAACGTCACGACCGAAGCGACAACCCGAGTTCCGGGTGGACACCGTTCGATCGCACCTGCGGCTCTCCTGATCGCAATTGATGCACGACGACGCCCTATCCGCGCCCAACCGCGAGGTGAGTCGGGGGCACGAGCGGGCACTGAGGGGTCACCGCCAGCCATTGGCCTCCGCCGGTGACCACCCAGGTGGGCCGGCCGACGCCGGACCGATCTCTCAAGGTGGAGCCCCCAGGCCGTGCCACGGACGTGCCACATCGTGGAGGATGCCAAGCGCACTCACGGCGAGGCACGACCCGCTCGCTGGCGGGCGCCCTGGTCGCCGTCGTCGCAGGCCAGCCGGCCGGGACCGCGACCCGACTTACAGGGCAGATGGTCCCGGGCTGCACCAGGTCCGCTGATTGGCAGTCATGCGTGTTCGCCTGACGTGAAGCACTCCACGACAAGGGCGACACTGTCTCTCGGCACCGCCAGCTGAAGATCTCCCCGCTCGGTGTCTGCCTCGATCACTTGGAAGAAGCCAGCTTTGATGCGCAGCCTTTCGCCACGCGTGACTTCGCGAACGGTTTGCACATGCACCTGTAACGGCAACGGAGAACCCCCGCCACGCAGCCGAAAACCGGGTGCCCATCGTGCGCCGTCTTGGTCGAGATGCAAGCCACCCTGCTTCCATCTGCCCGGCAGCGGGTCGAAGGAAGCGCGAAGGAAACATGTAATGACGCGCCCTTTGGGACCCGCCGCAGCGCGGCGATCCTCGTCCGCAGCGGGAGCACCCTCTCGGGAGGGTGCGGTAAGGGCCGCGATCGGATGTCGCAATGCGTCGAGAAGTCCCCGTGAGCCGGTGTCTCGCTTCGGCCGCTCGGCCGCGGGCATCTGCACAGATTGCCCGTTCTGCTTCAGGGGAGCCAGCAGGGGAGCCGATCCGGGGAGCGCCGGCCCGGGCCACACACGGGCCACAAGGGCAGGTCGGAACCGGTCGACGGAGGCCGCTCCGCGGCAACGGGTGCCAGTTCACCGGCGATGACGACTTGGCGCCGCACGGTTTGCAAGCAGGGGTCGTGGGTTCGAATCCCATCGTCTCCACCAAGGAGGTCCAGGGTACGAGCGCCCCGGTTCGTCCGGGTGACGCCATCCCCGAGGGGAGGCGGAGGGGAGCCAATGGGGGGAGCCTATGAGTCATCCGGGCTCCCCCGGCCGTCCGTCAATAGGCGTTGCATCGGCGCTGCGCCGGCCTGCGGGCAGCGCCGTCCTCGCCCGGGCGCCGACCGGTTAGTCCATCATTCGGACTGAGACGACGAGGACCCAGAGGACGGTCAGGCCGACGCAGGCACCGATCCGATCGGAGAGTCCCCACCGTGAACTGGCTGGCGCGATCAGAGCGAGGCACCAGATCGTGACGACTGGTGCGACGATGTAGGCGCCGATTGCGAACCGCCGTTCGCTGGTCGTTGCCGTCCACCCGAGCACGCGACGCCTCCACCGCTCGTACACGCCACAGCCCGCCCGAGTCATGGCGCGGATTCTCTCACTGTGCGCCAGCAGCCGTGGAACCGCCTGGCTCCGGGTTCCGCGGATGTCCGGGCGGTGCCAGTCAGGTTGGTACGCCCTCTCGACCGTAACTCAGGCGAGGAGTGTCTCTACTCCGCGCACCCAGCCAGGCAGCACGACGTAGGTCGTGTCGAACTCAATCCGTGTCATCCAAAGCCAGCGCTCGATCGCTAGGCCCCGGACTCGCGACGTCGAGAAGGAGCGTGTTCTCGGGAACACATACCGGATCGCGAGAACCGCTCCCGATCGTTCAACCCAAAGCGGCAGGAAGTTGGTGCTGACACCGAAGATCAGGAGCGATCCGACTCCAGCGGCAATGCTGCCGACAGCGTTGAGCGCGACCACGGCGACACCCACGCCCGTGATCAGAAGAGCCCCTGGGCACCAGACCCTCTCGGCGTCTGCCACCCACTCAGATTGCACCCGCCGATGCAGGGGAGCCAGCAGGGGAGCCAATCGTGTTGGATCGCCTGCGGACCGGCCCATACGGCTGCGGTCGCTGCACCCCTTCCGACCTGCGCTCCGACCGCCTCGCACGTACTCGCACGGACGTCCCAGAGTGCTTTTGCAGGCAGGGGGTCGGGGGTTCGGGTCCCACCGTCTCCACCAAGGAGGTCCAGGGCATCCGTCGCCGTGGCATGGTCGCCGGGCGGGGCCGATCGATGCCGTGGGCCGCACACGGGCCACACGCTCGCCCTCATCGGACCGGAACGAGCGCCCCGGCGGCGCCATCGTCGTCGCCCGGGTCATCAGCGTCGTTCGGGGCCCGGTCCTCGTCGCCGGCGAGAGCAGCCTCCAGCGCTGCCGCGATCCGGGCGTCCGCCTCGGTGGTGGCGTGCTGGCAGATGATCGCCGCCCGCACCGAGTCATGACCCATGCGGGCCATGAGGTCCCGGGTGCTGACCCCGCTCATGGGCCGCCATCGTGTTGCCTGTGTGCCTCAGCGATCAGGCAGCACGTCTGACACCTACGACAAGCGTCCTGCTCGACGTCGGCGGCGTCGGCTGATGGCGTCTGACTGCTCGACCCGGATGCGGTTCTCCAGGTCCCGAGCGACTTGGTCGGCACGCCCCTTACCCACAGGCGACCAAAGCCACCTCCGCCTCGGCAGCGCGACCGCCAGAACCCGGCGGCCAGTGTGAAGGCGGATGAACAGGCCGTAGGTCCATGGCACCAACTCGACGATCTCGATCCACTCTATGAAATACGAGCGAACAGGATTACGAACAACGATCCCCGCCACTGTGGTGCCGACGAGCGGGTGCAGGACTATTCGCCACAGGACAATCGCATTTAGAGCAAAGAACGCTGCTCCAGCAGCCCGTACGTCAACAGGCGGAGTCGTGTCTGGTCCCAGCTCACCTAGAGCGTTTCCGATCGAACCAAATAGCAGGACAAGGACAAGGAAGGCGGCTATCGCTCGAATCGTCCGGGGCATCCGCCAGACTTCGGTGATGTCGTTGTCCATCATCTCGCCAGGGCGCCGAGGGGATGCATGCTGGTCCAGCTTCTCATACGCCGGGAAGAGCGCGAGACGGCATCGCGCCGCCGATGGGACGCGACGACCTGTCGACGCCGTTCGACCCACGCCGCGTGCCTGAGGTCTCAGCTGCGCCGTGTGACCAATCCGGTCAAGGTGGCATCCCGCGTCTGCCCCGCGGCACAGTCGGCACGAGGTCGGACGAAGGTCGACTCGGTTCACGCCAACACTGGGTTGGTACGTTGGGGGCGTGCTGGACCTGCCGGCCTTCCCTGGCTGGCGGCGACTCCGAATCGGATGGGCTGTCGTCGCTGGCGTGATCGTTGCGTTCGGCACGTTGAGCGTTGCTGGTGCCATCTGGTCCATTGCCGTTGAGCACGCGTGGGGCCGTGTCCCAGGAGTCCCCTTCGGCATCGTTTTCACGTACTGGCTGGGCATCGCCGCGTGGCGATGTGCTTGCCTCGGCCGACCTTCGGCGGCGGCGGATTCGGGCCACACACGGGCCACTTAGGTAGGACGGGCGAGGCGGTTCCAGGCCGGTTGGGCCCGCTGCCACACCAGGCGAGAGCCGATCGGCGGGGCGAGCCGCACGGTTTGCAGGCGGGCGATCAGTAGTGATCAGCCGTTGTCTGCCGTGGTCTGCTCCGCGACGACCGCGAGGTAGCGGTCACGCGGTGCGAGTTGACGATTGGCCGCGGCGGCGGGCGCCGGGCTGGCCGCCTGCATTGCCGCGGCCACGCCGGACGGGGTCATGGCGACCTCCGGGCCGGCCCCCTCCTCTGCCGTGGTCGCAACCTGCTCAATGGCGGACTCGTCGTCGACCGGGAACGCCGCGGTGGACGAGAGGGGAGCCCACGAGCCGGTCGTGCGGTCTTGGAAGATGGGCATCAGGTAGGACGAACCGACCTCCAGCCTGATCGCACCTGCGTAGCGCATCGGGGAGGATCGACCCTCCCGTACGATCCAGCCTGCGGTGAGGAACTCGAACGAGGTGGTAGGCGGGGCTGGCCCGCCCGGGTAGGTCCACACGAGCTGGGTCACCGTGCCGGACACCGTACGCAGACCGAGGCCCTCACCTCTCTGGACTTCGTCATCGGACATCGGTTCCGCCCGCTCGCTTTCGATCTGGAGGATCACGACCGCATCCCCGTACGAAGCCCAATCGTCGAAAGATGAGGAGGGCCAAGCGGCCAAACCGGTCGCCACGACCGCCGAGGTTCCTTCGTCAGCATCCTCACCGCGGTTGCCGGCGCACGCGGAGGCGAAGGTGGCCGCAGTCAGCAAGATCACTGCCAGGCAACGTGTCTTCTTGCTCACGGGAGACACCGCAGCGTCGGCCACCAACGGCAGTGCGAGCGTGGTCCCCAATAGAACATCAGTGGCACGCCGGAGCGTAGCGTGCTCAGCACGCTGACGGAGGTCGCCTGGCCCCAGGCCCGATAAGCGGCGGTGCCATCGTCGTCGTCGCCCTCGCGGTCATCGTCGCAGGCGCCTGGCCCTCGCTGCCCGCCAACGACACCTCTGGCTGGTTCCCGAGCGGACTCACCCGAACGGCCTCGATCGCAAGGCCCTTTCGACCTGCACTCCGGCTGCCTCGCATGCACTGCCACGGACCTCCAGGAGTGCTTTGCAGGCATGCGGACTGTTGGGCGGCTGGCGGGGCCGAAGACCTGTCATCGCTTACCGTCACGGTGTGCCTGAGACGTGCGGGTTCTGGAGTTGAGGATGCGTGATCCCGCGCTCTTGTGGGCGGACGCTCAGCGAACGCTCCGTGCGGCTGTCGCCGACGACGGACCACCGCGAGGAGTCCCGTTCGCCTACCTGATCTTCTCCAGGCGAGGACCACACGGCGGCCTGGGCGCCGGCGCCGCGCTTGCGTTGATCTGGAACATTCCGTGGTTGCTCCGGGGGGCCGAAGAGGGAGCGTTCATGGCCCTCTACCGGCCGGCGCCGCCGGCCGACAGCGAGAGGCCTGTCCTCGTCCTTCCGATTGCCCACGAAGGCACCGCGCATCTCCCCAGGGCCGGCTACGCCAACGTCTTCGGAGATGCGAAGCCCTACGGCGCACTCGGCGTTCAGGTCGGGGCCGAGATCGTGTGGCCGAGGTACCTGCCGCGCCAAGGGAGACGATCCGACCCGCGCTGGACGCCGCCAGACTCGCACCGAGCGGGGCGAACGGGTCCCTGAGGCCGGAGGCCCGATCCCCGGCCACGACACCGAGTAGCCGACACCCGTTGGGCCGCAACCGGGCCACACAGCCAGTCCACATGCGGCATTCCCAGGTCCGTAGCGGCACAGGCTTGTAGAGGTCGTGGGTCACCTCACCGCTGAGCCGCACAGTCTGCAAGCAGGGGTCGTGGGCTCGAAGCCCACTCGCTCCGCACACCAACGTCTCCACCCACCGTGACCAGGACATCAGTCGTAGGCCGAGACCGGCAGTGGGCCGTTGACCGCGCGATCCAGCGCCAAGGAGCCGGACCGCACGTGATCGGCGATCTGCTCGCAGCGTGCCAGCGTCGCAACGTGTCCCAGAACGCGCTTGACATCGGAGCATGTGGGTCGCGCCAAACGCCGGGATCAGGGGGCGTCATCGTCAGGGCCCTGCGTGACGGGGGCGCGCAGGTTCCATCACTTCCCCACGCCGTCACCACGAACGGCCGCTGCGGCGATGGCAGACGAAATCGCCAACGTGGCGTATGCCTGGGCCATCGTCACACGCTCAGCGATACTCGTGCGCTGCTTGCTGTTCGCGATCTCCGCGAGAAGACGCTGCGCCTCGCTCGTCTGCTGAGTCCACATGTCGAGGTAATCGGTTGTGTCGGCCATGGTGCCGTCGCTCCTTCATGTTTTCGGATGTCCAGATTGTGTGACCGGCACACGTTCGGCGGCTGCTCTACCGATCCGGCTCTACAGGGTCCAGGGTCGGAGCACCGGCACGCCGGCGCCTGTCCGGCCTGCGGGCGGCGCCTCCCGGGGCTACCTCAGACCATCCCCACTACGGCCCGGTGACCCCGGCACGAAGGTGGTCGGCGGGACGGTTTCGCTGGTCGCGTTCGTCGGGAATGTGCCCGCCCCTCTCCGCCTCGTCCGCGCGTCCAACGATACGACCCGGCGGCCGGTGCTCCGGCACCCGAGAGACCCGCCGAGGTCCGGGGCCTCGAAGGCTGCAAGACCACCGTCGACGTCGGAGACGACGAGGCGAGCAGCGAGGTCGGAGGTCGCCGGGCGCAACATCGCACCGCTCGGTTCGTGCGGCGGGTCAGCCCGTGCGCCGGGCCACCTGGAGGACGCCGCCCCAGTGCCGGCGCACGCGGCCGCCGGGTCGTCGCGCGAGGCGCCGGCGGATCTCGCCGTACAGGCGGTCCCGTTGCCAGTCGCGCATGGCGATGTGCCCGGAGAAGGTGTCCAGCAGCTCGATGTAGCCGTCTGCGTCGTAGACGATCTCCCAGCCGTACTGCTCGATGTCGACCACCTCGAACAGGCCGCTGGCCTCGATCTCGTCGCGGTCGTCGTCCAGCTCCTGCGGCCGCGCCCGCGCGGAGCCCGGCGGCAGCGACTCGCCGATCTCGTCGTAGACCTCCTGCAGCTCCTCGAAGAACGGGTCGCCGCCGCGGGGGAAGACATGGCCCGCGTTCCACAGCGCCAGGTACCCCCGAGGCTCCAGCACGGCGGCCGCCCTCCGGTAGCGCACCGCCGGGTCGACCCAGTGCCACGCAGTGGCGGCGAAGACCATCGCGAACGGCGCACCGGTGGGGGCCCAGTCCTCGAAGCGGGCCTCGACCACGTCGACGTCGAACCCCGCCAGGT
Source organism: Acidimicrobiales bacterium (assembly GCA_035693765.1). Lineage (GTDB taxonomy): Bacteria > Actinomycetota > Acidimicrobiia > Acidimicrobiales > VFJN01 > ZC4RG19. The sequence goes on along the minus strand of DASSGC010000405.1, from coordinate 21,600 downwards.
TCGCCCGCGCCGCCGCCGCGAGGGCGGCGCCCGGCTCGATGCAGGTGATGCGGAACCCGCGCGCCGCCAGGGGACGGGTCGCCTTGCCGGTGGCGCACCCGATCTCCAGCAGGCGCGCCCCGCGCGGCAGCCGGGTGGTCCCGAGGAGCCGGTCGTAGAGCGCGTTCGGGTACTCCGGCCGGGCTCGCTGGTACTGCCCCGCCGCGTGGTCGAACGTCGCCGCCAGGCGCTCGCGCTCGTCGTCCGTGGACACCGCCCCATCCTGCCCGCGGCGGGCGCGGGCAGGATGGGGTCGGGTCACGCCGCCCGGGTGGCGGTGGCGTCGAGGGCACGGAGCATCTCGACCTCCTCCGCCATCGTGCGGCTCTGGCCGATCAGCAGGTCCCTGACCTCGGCGGCGGTCCAGTCGTAGGCCGCCACCCGGTCGACGATGTCGAACATGGGCCGGGAGAGACGGTCCCGTTCGGCCTCGTAGGCCGCCAGCGCGGCGGGCATGCCGTCCGGCTCGTCGAGGCCCCGGCCGATCGCCCGGGCCAGCAGCTCCGCGTCGCGCAGCGCGTCGGTGAGGCCGTGGGCGCTGATGGGGTCCTTGTAGTGCGCCGCGTCGCCGACCAGCGCCCACCCCGGCCCGCCGCTGCGGCGGTGGAAGCCCGCGGTGCCGGCGTGCACGTGGAACCGGGAGATGCGTGCCCGGGGCGCGAGCGCCTCGGCGGCCTCCGGGGCGTCGCGTCGCAGCGCCCGCCAGAAGCCGGCCTCCGCGTCGGGGCGCAGGTCGGTCGCGAACCGTCCGGCGGGGAGCGCCACGTAGGCGAGGGCGCCCCCGTTGGTGGGGATGATCCCGGCCCCGGCGCCCTGCCGGAAGAACCACAGCAGGCCATCGTCGCGGCCGGCCTCGAAGTAGGCGTAGGCCACCGCGCTGGCGCCGGTCCCGGCATGGGTGACCGGCGCGGCCACCGCGCGGGCCACCAGCGACCGCACGCCGTCGGCGCCGATGGTGATCGGCGCCCGGGCCTCGACGTGCCGGCCGTCGCGGGTCCGGTACCCCACGCCCACGACCCGGCCGTCGCCCGCCCGCGCCAGTCCCGTGACGGAGGTCTCGAACCGGATCTCGGCGCCGGCCTCCCGGGCCGCGGTCGCGAGCAGGGGATCGAGCACCGTGCGGCGGGGGGCGTAGAGGGCGTCGACGCCGTCCTCGGGCTCCATGGGGATCTCGATCACGCTGTCGTCGTAGTGGACCTTCGTGAGCCGCAGCGGCGGGGTCCCCGCGCCCCTGACGGCGCCGAGCAGGCCCCAGCGGTGCAGCTGGAGGACGCCGCCCTTCATGAGGGCGTGCGTCGAGGGGGTGTCGGACCCGAAGGCGGCCCGGTCGAGGGCCAGCACGCGCCGGCCCTGGCGGGCCAGCAGCAGCGCGGTCGCGGCCCCGGCGACGCGGGCGCCGACGATCACGGCGTCGTAGCTCTCGCGGTCGGGGTGTGGGGTGGTGGTCATGCGGCCAGCTCCTCGTGGGTGGGAGATCGGTTGGTCAGGTGGTCGACGACGAACCGGGCGTCGCGGCCCACCCCGTCGATGAAGTTGGAGTTGCGGTGGCGCAGGTAGCGCAGTCCGACCACGTAGAGGCCGGGGACGGGGGTGACGCCGCCGCGGTGGCGGATCTCCCCCTGCCCGTCGAGCACGGGAACCCGCAGCCACGGGTAGGAGCGACCGAAGCCGGTGGCCCACAGCACCGAGGTGATGCCCCGGTCGGCCAGATCGATGCGGTCGGGGGTGGCCCCGACGATGACGGGGGCCGGCCGATCGGCGGGGGGCGCGGCGAGGGCGCCCCCCGACCGGCGGATGTGGTCGTCGATGGCGTCGAGCGTGCGGTGCATGCGCCGCTCCGATGCGGCCACGTGCGCCGGGAGGTCGCTGGACAGCACGACGGTGGTCCGGTGGGCGTGCACCAGGCGCCCGGCGAGCTGGACGCCGGCGCGCCGGCAGCGGTCGAGATCGAGGTCGCGACCCCCGACGAGCTGGATCGATGGCGACCGCCGGGCGGCGGCCGGGTCGGGGTGGTCGTCGATGCGGTCGTCGAGCGTCCCCAGCCGGTCGAGCCAGCGGAAGATGTCGGCGCCCCGGTAGTGCCGGGGCATGCGGGTGTGGGACCCGGCGGCGAGCACGACGTCGCGCCCGGCGGACGCGAGCTCCTCGGCGAGCTGGGTGCCGGTCGCCGCCGCCCCGACCACCAGGACGCCCCCGTCGGGGACCTGATCGGGGTTGCGGTAGCGGTCGGAGGTGAGCTGGTGGAGCCGTGGCGAGAGCTGCCGGGCGGCCGCCGGCACGCGCTGATGGCCGCAGTGGCCCGTGGCGACGACCACGTTGGCGGCCTCCCACGTCCCCTGGTCGGTCACGACGCGGAACCGGCCGCCCGCCACCGACACCGAGATCACGGTCGTCTGCTCGTGGACCGGCGCGGCGATGGACCGTGCGTAGCCCTCCAGGACCCGGACCAGCTCGCCGGCCGCCATGAAGCCGTCGGGGTCGTCCCCCTGGTAGCCGCCGCCCGGCAGCCGGGTCATCCAGTTGGGGGTCAGGAGGTGCAGCGAGTCCCAGCGTGCGCTGCGCCACCGCTCGGCCAGGCGGCCGCGTTCGAGCACCACGTGGTCGCGGCCGGCCTCGGTGAGGCAGCGGCTCACGGCCAGGCCGGCCGGGCCGGCGCCGATCACGACGGTGTGGATGCGGGACACGGGGTGCTCCTCGGGGTGCGGGGTTGACGGGAACGGGATGTCGCCCGACCAGGTCGGGCCACCGGGCGCCCTGAGGCGTCCGGTGACCCGGCCGGCGGGGTCAGGACGCCTCGACGTCGATCGAGACCGGGACGCCGTTGGTGACGATGTCGAACACGGCCGAACGGGCCCGGCTCTGCTCCACCAGCCGGCGCAGATCCTCCTCGGGGGCGTCGCCCTCGACCTGGAAGTGCACGCGGACGCCCTGGAAGCCGTTGCGGACGGTGGGGTCGAGCCCGAGGATGCCGTTCAGGTCGATGTCGCCCTCGACGGTCGAGGTGACCGACGTCAGCCGGATGCCTCGCGCGGCCGCGATGTTGCCGATGCCCGCCGTGAGGCAGGCGGCGAGGCCGGCGAGCACGTACTCGACCGGGGTGGGGCCCTGGTCGGTGCCCACCAGCTCGACCGGGTGGTCGGCGTCGAGGACCGTGGGCTCGCCGTGGGCCCGCTCGGCGCCGACGCCGAAGAAGGTGTCGACGGTGCCCTGGCTGTGGGTGCCGGACACCCAGCGGTTCGCCACCCGGAACTGGAACTGGGCGGCGGCGGGGGCCGCCTTCACCGCGTCGAGCGTGGCGAAGAGCTTGGCGGTGTCGACACCGTTGCGGATCGGGGAATCGGTCATGGACATGGTGTTCTCCTTGCGTTGGTGATGGGAGAGGGGTCTCGCCGGGTGGGGGCGCCGTGGCGCTACGCCACGGACACCCGCGGCGCGGGTCGTGGGCCGAGGTGGCGGCGGGCCGGGCCCGGAGGCCGGACCCGGTGCGCCAGGCCGGGGATCTCGTGGAGGGCCCAGCGGAAGGCGGGGCCGTTGATGACCAGGACCTCCACCTCGCCGTCGGCGGTGACGGTGGCCGGGAACGGCGCGGCCGTGGCCACGGCGGCCGGGGCGACGGCATGGCCGGCGGCGAGCGTGCCCGTCGCCGAGCCGTCGTCGATGCCGGCGACGCCGTCGAGCAGGACGATCAGCTCGCGGGCCGTGCGGCCCGCCTCGGCGAGCACCGTGCCCCCGGGCAGCCGCATCCGGTCGGTGTGGGGGGCGATCTGGGCCAGGCGCCGCCGGCTGCCGCCGTCGAAGAGCGCCACCCCGTCGAACACCTGCGTGCTGGTGGCTCTGCGGCCCATGACCCGCCTCCTTCGTACCGTCGCCCGGCGGTCGGTCCGGCGGGTGCAGGACGATCATCCGGATCGCGGGGCGGCGAACCTTGGAGTGGAGGTGGAGATCCTGTGGAGACGGGTGGAGAACCCCCGGGGCGGGAACCCCCGGGTGGGCGCCTGGCCACAGTGGCGCGGCGCTGACCTGCACGAACGGCGCCGGACCGGCCGGCCGCGTGCGATCATGGCGTCATGGGTCCTGGCGGCGGCACCACCCCGGCGAGCGGTCTGCGCGGGTGATCTGGCGCTTCGGGGACCACGAGGTCGACACCGGCGCCTACGAGCTGCGGCGCGCCGGCGTCGCGGTCCCGCTCGAACCGCAGGTCTTCGGCGTGCTCGCCCACCTGATCGCCCACCGCGACCGGGTCGTGGCCAAGGAGGAGCTGCTCGATGCGGTCTGGGGCGACCGGTTCGTGTCGGAGTCGGCGCTCACCAGCCGCATCAAGGCGGCCCGCCGGGCCGTCGGTGACGACGGCCGGCGCCAGGCGGTGATCCGCACGGCGCACGGGCGGGGCTACCGGTTCGTCGCCGATGCGTCCGAGGTCGACCCGGTGGGCGTCGCGGGGCGGCGGGCGAACGGGGCGGACCCCGCGGCCGGGGACGCGACGCGCACCGGTCCCGGCGCCCCGGCCCCGGCCCCGCCACCCCCGGCCGCGGCCGGCGCGACCGGCGCCCCCGCCGCGCCGCCGGTCCGCACCCGCTACACGCGCGACAGCGGGCACGAGATCGCGTTCCAGGTCGTCGGCGAGGGCCCGGACGTCGTGTTCGTGCCGGGGTTCGTGTCCAACCTCGACCTCCACTGGGAGCACCCGGGCATCGCCGGGTTCCTGCGGCGGCTGGCCTCGTTCTGCCGGCTGACCACGTTCGACAAGCGGGGCACCGGCGTCTCCGAGCGGGTGCCCGTCGACCGGCTGCCGACGCTGGAAGAGCGCATGGACGACCTGCGAGCCGTGCTCGACGCGGCCGGGGTCGGGCGGGCGACGATCTTCGGCATCTCCGAGGGGGGGCCGATGGCGCTGCTGTTCGCGGCCACCTATCCCGAGCGGGTGGAACGGCTCGTGCTCTACGGCACGTTCGCCAGCGACCCCTTCGACGACCCGGCCCGCAACGTCGACAACACGCGGCGGTCGTGGGGGCGGGGGAGCGTGTTCGGCTCGCTGGCCCCGTCGTGGTCGACGGCGGCCGACCGCAGCTTCTTCGCCCGGTTCGAGCGCCAGAGCGCCACCCCGGAGGGTGCGGCCGCACTCGTCCGCCTCACGTCGGAGACCGACGCCCGCGCCACGTTGTCGTCGATCAGCGCGCCCACGCTGGTGATCCACCGGCGGGGCGACCGGATCGTCCCGTTCGACCGGGCGGAGGCGCTCGCCGCCGGCATCGAGGGCGCCGAGCTGGTGGCGTTGCCGGGGGCCGACCACTTCGTCGGCGTCGACCCGGACCCGATCCTGGATCCCATCCAGCGGTTCGTCACCGGGGTGCCGGCCCGGCGCCCGGGCGAGCGGGTCCTGACCACGATGCTGCTCGTCGAGGTCGTCGGGGCGTCCGACGGGGCGGTGGAGGCGTACGACCGGGCGGACCGGGTGATCGCCCACTCGGGTGGCGTCCGGGTCGACGCGCCGGCGAGCGGGGTGCTCGCCACCTTCGACGGCCCCGCCCGCGCCGTGCGGTGTGGCCTGTCCCTCGCCGCGGCCGTGGCGCAGGCGGGCGTGCCGCTGCGGTGCGGGGTCCACACGTCGGAGGTCGAGCGCCTCGGCCGCGCCATCACCGGCATCGGGGTGCAGGTCGCCGCCGGTGTCGCCGCCCTCGCCGTGCCGGGGGAAGTGCTCGTCACCCGCACGGTCCGCGACCTGGTGGCCGGTTCCGGCCTGTGCTTCGCCCCGCGGGGCGGCCACACCCTGCGCGGCCTGCCCGAGACCTGGGAGCTCTTCGCCGCCACCGGGTGATCGTGGCCCCCGGCGCGCCGCGGGCGGGATCGGGGGGAGCGCCCGGTGCCTGTGGAACGATGGCGCCGTGCGGTTCCGGTTCGGCGAGCTCCAACTGGACGACAGGAAGCTCACGCTGTCGGGGCCCGACGGCCGGATCCACGTCGAGCCCCAGGTCTTCGACGTTCTCCGCCTGCTGATCGTGCACCGCGACCGGGTCGTCTCGAAGGAGGAGATCCTGGACGCGGTCTGGGGCGACCGGTTCGTGTCGGAGTCGGCCCTCACCTCCCGGATCAAGGCCGCCCGGCGTGCGGTCGGCGACGACGGTCGGGGCCAGCGGGTCATCAGGACGGTGCACGCCCGCGGCTACCAGTTCGTCGCCGACGTGCGGACCGACGCGCCGGCGGGGGCGCAGACCGGCGTGACGAGCGACGGGCTCCGGCCCCGCCGGGCGCTGCCGCGGCTGCGGAACGCCCCCATCGGCCGCGACGGCGACATCGCGAGCGTCGCGGCCCGGACCGCCGAGACGCCGCTGATGACGATCACGGGGCCCGGCGGCATCGGCAAGACGACCCTCGCCCTGGCGGTCGGGGCGCACGTGCAGGACACCTACGACGACGGCGTCGTCTTCGTCGACCTGGCGCCCGTCCCCCCGGGAGCGGACGTCACGCGGGCCGTCGCCGAGGCCGCGGGCCTCGAGGGTGCGGCATCGGAGACGATCGACCGGGTGGCCGACCACCTCGCGACCCGGCCCGTCCTGGTCGTCCTCGACAACTGCGAGCACGTCCTGGCGTACGCGGCGAGGCTCGTCGACCGGATGCTCGACCAGACCGTGACCGCTCACGTCCTGGCCACGAGCCGGGAGCCGCTGGGCGTGCCCGGCGAGCACGTGTGGCCCCTCGGGCCGCTCCACGGCGACGGGCCGGCGCTGTTCGTGGAGCGCGCCCGCGCCGCCGAGCCCCGGGTGGACTGGCACCCGGCCGACCCGGTGGTCGTCGAGCTGTGCCGCCGCCTCGACGACGTCCCGCTGGCGCTCGAGCTGGCGGCCGGCCAGCTCCGTCGCTTCGACCTCGGCGAGCTGCTCCGGCGCCTCGACGAGCGCCTCGCACTGCCGCCGGGGCGGGCGACCGGCGACGGGGAGCGGCACGCCACGATGGACGCGACGATCGATTGGAGCTACCGGCTGCTCGGCGCCACCGAGCAGGCGCTGCTCCGGCACCTGAGCGTCTTCCCCTCGCTGTTCGACGCCGCTGCCGTCGAGGCGTCCGCGCCGCCGATGCCCGGCCCGGACGCGCTGACCGTGTTCGGGCAGCTGGTGGACAAGAGCCTCGTCGTGCGCCTGCCCGGCACGCGGCGCTACCGCCTCCTCGAACCCGTCCGGATGTTCGCGCGGACCCGCCTGGTCGAGGCCGGCGAGGCCCCGGACGCCTTCGAGCGGCACCGCTGCCACGTGCGCGCCCGGATCGGATCGGCCTCCCGCCTCGACCGCTGGCTGTCGGCACGCCTCGCCGCGGGCTTCCGCACCGACCTGGACGACGCCCGCCAGGCCTTCGGCCTCAGCCTCCGGCAGGGCGACGTGGCCGACGCCGTCGAGATCGCCGTGGGCGCGTCGTTCCTGTGGCGGAACGCCATCGGGTGCGCGGAGGGGGTCGACTGGGTCGACGGGCTCGTCGCCGAGGACCTGTCGCCCCGCGACGAGCTGTGGGTGCGGATCCTCCGGTCCGACGTCGGCCAGGGGCGGGGCGACCACCGCCAGATGTTCGGTGCCGCGTCGGCGGCCGGGCGCCTCGGTGGGCACGTCGACGATCCCGCGGGCGCCTGCGTCGCGTCCCACTACGGGGCGCTGGCCCACCTCACCGACACCGACCGCGCCAGGGAGGAGCTCGCGGTTCCACTCGAGCTCGCCCACCGGTCCGGCGACGGGCGCCTCGTCACGCTGATCGGTGCGTTCCTCGCCATCGCCGACCTGTCGGCCGGCCGCGTCGACGACGCCCGGACGGCGCTCACGGCGCTGGAGCGGGTGGCGTCGGAGGACGGCTACGACCGCTTCATCGTCCATTGGGCGGGGTGGATGGTGGGCCTGGTCGAGCTGGACGCCGGCGCCGCCCGGCGGTGGATGGGCGGGCAGCAGCGCTACCTCGACCGCACGGGCATCGTGGAGACCTGGATCACCACGTTCTCCACGGCGATGTGCGACGCCATCGACGGCCTCGACGTCCGGACCGTGCTCGCCCGCACGCTGGACCTCGCCGACCGCGAGGGCTACGAGGCCGACGCGGACTGCGTGCTCGTCCTCGCCTACGCCGCGCTGGCGGCCGGCCGGCTGGAGGTGGCCGCCGAGCTCATCGGCACCGCCGTGCAGGCCCGGTTCAACAGCACCGCGCACCACGTGGTGTACCGCGTCGTCCTCGACGGGCCGCTGCGCCAACGGCTCGACGCCGGCGTCATGGCCGAGGCGATGGCCCGCGGGCGGGCGCGCACGCCTGCCGAGGCGCTCGCCGAGGCCGGCATCACGCGGTGACGGGACCGCCGCCGGGTGGCGCCGAACCGGGTCGGCGCGCTCGCGCCGGGCGCGGTCCCGCCGACCCGGTTCGAGGGGGCCGTGGTGCCCCTCGGGCCCAAGGCCCCTGGATCGGGAGACGTCCGCGGCGTCCAATGGGGACCGGCGGCGTCCGCCGCCCCGGAAGGAGGCCCGCGCCGCATGGACCACGCCATCGACCTCGTCACCGTGCCGAGCCGGACGGTCGCCGTGTCGCGGTTCCACGTCGCCGGGGAGGAGCTCGGCACGATCGGCGACAGGATCGGCGCCGTGTTCGGCGCCGTGTTCGCCCACCTGGAGCGGTCTGGTGCCTCGCCGGAAGGACCGGCGATCGCCTGCTACGAGCGCGCCGGGGACGGCTTCGACGTGTCGGCCGGCTTCCCCGTGGCCGAGCCGATCGAGCCGGCCGGCGACGTGGCACCCGCCGTCGTCGGCGGGTGCGAGGTCGTGCACACCACCCACCTCGGACCTTACGACCAGCTCCCCGCCGCCTACGAGGCGCTGCGCCGCGGCGCCGCCGAACGGGGCCGCGCCCTCGCCGAGGACGCGCCGATGTGGGAGGAGTACTGGAGCGGTCCCGACGAGCCGCCGGCGTCGACCCGTACCGAGGTGTTCTGGCCGGTCGTCCCCGCATAGGACCCCGGCCGCCCGGCGTCAGCGCCTGCGGTGCAGCTCCCGGTCGATGTCCTGCTCGCTGATGGGCTGCCGCCCGCGGTAGTTCCAGTAGTCGAGGAACAGCATCGCGCCCCATCCGACCAGGACCCATCCGGGCCAGAAGTAGCCGAAGCCCGTGGCCGCCCAGGCCGCGATCAGGCAGACGTTGATGACCACGTACGCGGACACGTCGGCGCGCAGCTTGCGCCGGCGCTCGATCTGCTTGCGCGCCCACTCCCGCTCCGATGCCACGGTCGACCCGGCGTCCGCCGGATCCGCCGGGGTGACGGCGGGAGGACCGGCCTTGTCCTGCAGTGTCATGGACGCCACCTCCTTGCGCGGGCGCGCCAGGCGCGCCGCTGTCACCTTCAGGATGCGCGGGCGGCCGGGGCGAGGCCAGAGGCATACGTCCCATCCGACGTCCGGAACCGCCCGGAGGGAGGGTTCCCGTCGACCTGTGGCATCGGTGATCGCGGCTCGCCACCATGAGCGCGGAGGGTGGCCCCCGGGTCGCCGGCGTACATCAGGCGATCGGGGCGCCCGGGGCGACGTCGTCGGGCAGCTCCAGCAGGCGCACCGTCCCGTCGGGGTCGAGGGCGCCGAGGATCAGGAACTCGCTGGTGAAGCCCGCGATCCGCTTGCGTCCCAGGTTGAGCGCCCCCACCACGAGGCGGCCGCGCAGCTGGTCGGCGGCGTAGTTGGTGACCTGGGCGCTGGTCCGCAGCGTCCCGACCACCGGGCCGAAGTCGACGGTGAGCTTCCACGCCGGCTTGCGTGCCTCGGGGAACGGCTCGACGTCGGTCACCCGGCCGGCCCGCATGTCGACGGCGAAGAACCCGTCGGCCCCGATGTCGGGCTTCCGGTCGAGGGTCGCCGGGGCGTAGGGAAGGCGGTCGGGGTCGATCTCGTGCTGGGCCACGGGCCGATTCTCGCCGCCGCGCCCGCCGCCGCCGCAACCGATCGTGCGGATGCCGCGCCCGGCGCGCCGCGGGCCCGGCGTCCGGGAGCGGGACCGGAGGGACCCGGGTCGTCGGCGACCGCGCCGGCGCGTGCCAAGATCGTCGTCCCCATGGTCCGCAGCGTCCGTCTCCGTCCCTGGCAGAAGCGCGCCCTCGATCGGCTCGCGGACACCGGCGCGCCCGACTTCCTGGCGGTCGCCACGCCGGGCGCCGGCAAGACGACCTTCGCCCTGTGCGCCGCCGTCCACGACATGGCGGACAACCCCGGCCGCGGCCTCGTGGTGGTGGCACCGACGTCACACCTCAAGCTGCAGTGGGCCGACGCCGCGGCCCGCTTCGGGCTGCACCTGGAGCCGCGCTGGTCGCCCTCGGGCGGCCGGCTGCCCGCCGACGTGCACGGCCTGGTGACGACCTACCAGCAGGTGGCGTCCAACCCCGACGCGCTCCGGCCCGTGGCGGCCCGCTCGCTCGTCATCCTCGACGAGATCCACCACGCCGGCGACGACCGGGCCTGGGGCGAGTCGGTGCGGCGGGCGTTCGAGGTGGCCCCCCGCCGCCTGACGCTGTCGGGCACGCCGTTCCGGTCGGACACCCTCGCCATCCCCTTCGTCCGCTACGTCGGCGACGAGGCCGTGCCCGACTTCGAGTACGGCTACGCCGACGCGCTGGCCGACGGCAGGGTCGTGCGCCCCGTCTACTTCCCCCGCATCAACGGGTTCATGGAGTGGATCGCACCGGACGGGTCGGCGCAGGCGGCCGCGTTCGACGATGCGCTCGACCGCACGCGTGCGGCCCAGCGACTGCGGACGGCGCTCAGCCTGGAGGGCGAGTGGCTCGCCACCGTGCTCCTCCAGGCCAACGACCGCCTGACGGCCCTGCGCCGGCAGCAGCCCGACGCCGGCGGCCTGGTCATCGCCGCCGACCAGGACCACGCCCAGGGGATCGCCGACCTGCTGCGCTACCGGTGCGGTGTCCGGGCCGCGGTGGCGGTGTCGGACGACCCGCTGTCGTCGACCCGCATCGCCCGGTTCTCGGCCGGCGCCGACCCGTGGATCGTGGCCGTCCGCATGGTGTCGGAGGGGGTCGACATCCCGCGGCTGCGCGTCGGCGTCTACGCCACCACGACCACGACCGAGCTGTTCTTCCGCCAGGCGGTGGGCCGGTTCGTCCGGTGGACCCGGGGCGTCCCGCGCCAGAAGGCGTACCTCTTCATCCCCGACGACCCGCGGCTCCGCACGTGGGCGACCCAGATCGCGGACGCCCGCCGGCACAGCCTCCGCAGGCCGGAGCGCGACGGCGAGGAGGTGCCGGAGGATGCGGCGGCGCTCGACGAGATGCGCCACGAGGACGACCGGGGCGAGCAGCTCTCGATGTTCGCCGCGCTGTCGGCCGTGGTGACCGGTGCCGACGAGTCGTCGGTGTTCGACGTCGACGAGGCGGCGCTCGACCGGCTCGACCGCCTCGACCGGCTGGAGGACGACGGCGGGGGCGACGCCGCGCTGGAGCTCGCCCTGCCGCGGTTGCCGGGCGGTCCCGACGGCCTGGTGCGGATCGCGGGCGCGGCGGCGCCGGTGGCGAACCCCCGGGAGCAGCGCGCCAAGCTGCGCGAGCACAACGCCAAGCTCGTCCAGGATCTCGTGTGGGCGACCGGCATGGGGCACGCGCAGGTGAACGGCCAACTGAACCGGCTCGTCGGTCTGCGGCGGATCGACGAGGCGACGGTCGACCAACTGCGGCGCCGGGCGCAGCAGGCGGAGAAGTGGCTGTCGACCCTCTGACGGCGGCCGGTCCGGCGGGCCGCCGGTCGCGGAAAACTCAGCAATAGCTGGCTGGATCGCGCGCCGGCGCCGGCCCCGCCGCCCGGTCCGCCTCACTGTGCGGCGTCGTCGCGGTGCTGAAAAGGCAGGAATTTCAAGGCGTTCACGCGCACAAAGTGGTGCATTCCTCGGGAAAATTCGTAACACTACTCCGGGCATCCACTCGATGCCGGTGCGTGTTGACGAAACTGACGCACGTACCAGAGACCTAGGAGGAGCCTGTGAACCGTCGTGATCTGGTCGTAGCGGTATCCACCCAGTCCGGTGTCGAGCGCAAGGACGTCGATGCCGTCCTCAAGGGGTTCACCGACGTCGTCACGACCGTCGTGTCGAAGGGCGAGCCGGTGTCGATCTCGGGCTTCGCCAAGTTCGTGAAGGTCGACCGCCCCGCCCGCATGGGCCGCAACCCGCAGACCCAGCAGCCTGTCCGCATCAAGGCGTCGAAGAAGGCGCGCATCACCCCGCTCAAGGGGTTCAAGGACGCGGTCGTGAAGACGAGCCTCGCCCCCAAGCTCGAGCGGGGCGTCTGGCCGCCGGCCCCGGCGGCGGCGAAGAAGGCGTCGGCAGCCAAGACCACCGCCAAGAAGACGACCGCGGCCAAGTCGACCGCGGCCCGCAAGACGACCGCGGCCAAGTCGACCGCGGCCCGCAAGACGGCCGCCCGCCCGGCAGCGCGCAAGACGGCCGCCAGCCGTCCGGCGACCAAGGCCCCGGCCAAGTCGACCGCGGCCCGCAAGACCACGACCCGCAAGACGACGGCCCGCAAGACCACGGCCCGCTGACCGACACGGTCACTGACTGCGGTCACGCGGCCGTACGGCCGACGGGAACGCGCGACGGCCGCTCCTCCGGGAGCGGCCGTCGGGCATCCCATGAGAAAAAAGGCGCGATCGTCTACACCGCGCGTGTGTCCCGGGCGTTCTTGCGGCAGTGTTGGCCTTGTCCGTGGTCTCTGAACGTTCCACCGAGCCGGCACCGATCACCATCGGTGTCCGTCGTGCGCTGTCGTTCGAGGGCTTCTACATGGCCAACGAGCGACGGCTGTTCCGCGCGCTCTACGTGCTGACCGGCAGCCGCGACGAGGCCGAGGACCTCGCCCAGCACGCCTTCTGCCGGGTGTGGGAGCGGTGGGATCACGTGTCGGGCCTGGACGACCCGGTCGGCTACCTGTTCCGCACGGCGTTCAACGCCCACCACAGCGCATCCCGCCGGGCGGTGCGGGCGGCCCGGCGGCTGGTCGACGTCATGATCCACGCGGCACCGGCCGTGCCGCCCGAGCCCGAGCAGACGGCCGCCGACCGCGACGACGTGGCCCGCGCCCTCGCCCAGCTCACGCCCCGTCAGCGCGAGGCCGTGGTGCTGACCCAGCTCCTCGATCGCGACACGGGCGAGGTCGCCCGCATCATGCGCATCCGTCCCGCCACCGTCCGGGTGCTCGTGAGCCAGGCACGTGCCGTGCTGGTTCGCGACCGCCATCCGGGCGAGGCACCAGAGGCGTGAGCGATGACCAGGATCTGCGCTCCCGGCTCGAACGTCTCGCATCATCCGCCGGTGACCCGCCCGAGCACGGTCTCGACCGGGTCACCGCACTCCGGCACCGCCGGCTGCGCCGCCGCCGTGGAGCTGTCGCCACGGCGGCGGTGCTGGCGGTGGCGGGCGTCACCGCGGCGCTGATCGGGCGGAACCTCGACGACGGCCCGTCGGTGACCGCGTCGGAGACCGCCCATCCGGGTGCGGCGTCCGTCGAGGTGCCCCGCATCGTCGAGGTCCGGTGCGAGCCCTCGGGCATCGTCGTGCCGGTGGCGTCGGTCCGGCCCCAGCGCGACGGCCTCCACATGCTGGTCGTCAACGATCTGGGCTCCCCGACGACCGTGGTCGTGTCGTCGCCCGACTGGGCGTCCGGGCCCATCACCGTGCCCACCGGGGTGACCGAGGTGACCCGGCCGGTGCCGCCCGGGTCGCTGACCATCGGCTGCGACATCGCCGGCCGGCGGGAGCGGCGCCAGGTCGACCTCGTCGACCCCGCCGGGTACTACCAGGAGCCGGAGCTCGACTGCGACGAGGCCGACCGGACCGTCCTCACGGATCTGGAGGTCGCGCCCGCCACGATGTACCTCGGGACGGCCGTCCGCCAGGGGCTCGACGGCCGGATCCTCGAGAGCGACACGATCGACGCGGTGCACGGCTACCCGGTCCAACAGATGTCCGAGCCGGGCGACGACCCGGTGGCCGAGGTCGCCCGCGACGGCGACGTGATCGCGTTCGCCCACGTCCAGGGGCCCGGCGGCTCGTTCGTGGCGCCGTGGACGACGCTCTGGAAGGTCGAGGCGTGTGCGTCGGCGCTCACCCCGGTCGGCGGCGCGCCGCCCGCCACCTCCTCCACGACCGTGCCGCAGGCCGGCGGCCAGCCCCCGCCCTGACCCCGGGAGCGAGGCTCCGGCACGCCCGGACCTGACGAACCGTCAGCCCTGGTTGCGCCGGACCGTAGCCGTGGGCAGACTGGCTTGACCGAAGGGTCAAGGCGGCGGACCGGACCGACACGGGATCGCCGGACCGACAAAGGAGCAGCCATGCCTACTGCCGTGATCGTCGATGCCGTCCGCACCCCGGGGGGCAAGCGCAACGGCAAACTGTCCGGCTGGCACCCCGCCGACCTGGCCGCCGAGGTGCTGAACGCCCTGGTCGAGCGCAACAACCTCGACCCCGCCCTCGTCGAGGACGTGGTCATGGGCTGCGTCATGCAGGCCGGTGCGCAGTCGCTCAACGTCGGACGGAACGCGGTGCTGGCCGCCGGTTGGCCCGAGGAGGTGCCCGCCACCACCATCGACCGCCAGTGCGGGTCGTCGCAGCAGGCGGGCCACTTCGCCGCCCAGGCGGTCATGGCCGGCGTCCACGACATCGTGGTGGCGGCCGGCGTCGAGATCATGAGCCAGGTGCCCATGGGCGCCTCCGTCGGCGACGGCAAGGTCGGCATGCCGTTCGGTCCCCGGGTCGGCGCCCGCTACGCGGAGGTCGGCGGGCTCGTGTCCCAGGGCATCTCCGCCGAGCTCATCGCCGAGAAGTGGGGCCTGACCCGCGAGGACCTCGACACGTTCTCCGCCGAGAGCCAGCGCCGTGCCGCGCAGGCCACCGCCGAGGGTCGCTTCGAGAACGAGATCGTCGCCGTGAAGGCGCTCCACCGCGACAAGGAGACCGGCGCGGTCACCGAGTCGGGCGAGATGGTGACCACCGACGAGGGCATCCGCGAGGGCACGACCGTCGAGACGCTGGCCAACCTCAAGCCGGCCTTCAAGCCCGACGGCATCGTCACCGCCGGCAACTCCAGCCAGATCACCGACGGTGCGTCCGCCGCCCTGATCATGAGCGAGGAGAAGGCCCGCGAGCTCGGCCTCACGCCCCGGGCCCGCTTCCACTCGTTCGCGCTCGCCGGCGTCGACCCCGTGACGATGCTCACCGGCCCCATCCCGTCGACCGCCAAGGTGCTGGCGAAGGCCGGCCTCACCGTCGGCGACATCGACCTGTTCGAGGTCAACGAGGCGTTCGCCTCGGTGGTCCTCGCCTGGCAGATCGAGACCGGCGCCGACCTGGCCAGGACCAACGTCAACGGCGGCGCCATCGCCCTCGGCCACCCGCTCGGCGCGTCCGGCACCAAGCTGCTCGCGACGCTGCTCAACGAGCTCGAGCGCACCGGCGGCCGCTACGGCCTGCAGACGATGTGCGAGGGTGGCGGCATGGCCCACGCCACCGTCATCGAGCGGCTGGGCTGACCCCCACCGCACCGCGCTGACCGGGCGCGGCGCCGGCCGCCGGGCGCGGCCGGCGCCGCCGCCCGACGACCGACGACATGCCAGGGGGGGACATGAGGGTGGATCGGTGCGCCCGGCGGGCGTCGAGGACGATCCTCGCGGTGCTGCTGGTCGCCGGCGCGGCGGCGTGCGACTCGTCCGATGCGGGTGGGACCGCCGGTGACGACGGCTTCCGCCAGTTGCGCCGCGGCGCCGACGACGCGCCATGGCAGGTGACGGCGGGCGTCGAGCAGATCACGGTCACCGGGGCCGAGCCCGGCGAGCCGCTCACCCTGTACGGGCCCCGCCGGCGCCGGCTGCTGACGCTCCGGGCCGACGCGCAGGGCCAGGCCCACTTCGCCTACCTGCCGCCCGCGTACGCGGCGCTCGACTCGGGGCCCGACCTCGACTACGCGGCGCTCGACGCCGTGCACGGCACCACCGTCGGGCCCGGCCGGTACCTCGTGGTCGACGAGGAGGCCGACCCGCGGCTCGCGAGCGACGTCGTCCGCGTCCCGGGCCGGGACGACGTCCCCGATCCCGCGCTGTACGAGGAGCAGACGCTGACCGGCGCCCGCCTCGACGTGCTGGGCGGGCTGAAGCCCGGCGCGACGCTCGAGGAGGGCTTCCAGTACCTGGAGATGCGCGACGGCGTGAAGCTCAGCGCCATGGTGCGGTTCCCGGACGACGCCCTGTACGGCGAGGGCCCGTGGCCGACGGTCGTGGAGTACTCCGGCTACAGCCCCTCCAACCCGGTGAACGAGGAGGCCGGCGTGCGCCTGGCCCGGGCGTTCGGCTACGCGACTGTGGCCGTGAACCTGCGCGGCAGCGGGTGCTCGGGCGGCGTGTTCGACGTGTTCAACCCCGCGCAGATGGCCGACGGCTACGACGTCGTCGAGATCGTCGCCCGCCAGGACTGGGTGCGCAGCAACAAGGTCGGCATGGTCGGCCTGTCGTACTCGGGCATCACCCAGCTCTTCACCGCCACCACCAACCCGCCGCACCTGGCCGCCGTGACGCCCCAGTCGGTCATCGCCGACCCGTGGCTGCAGGCCTGGCCGGGCGGCATCTTCAACTCCGGGTTCACGCAGCAGTGGATCAAGGAGCGCGACGAGGCCAGCGCCCCCGGCGGCACCGACTGGGTGGGCGACCGGGTGGCGGCGGGCGACAGCACGTGCGCCGGCAACCTGGCGCTGCGCAGCCAGAACCCCGACTTCGAGAACCTGGTCCACAGCCTGCCGTACTACGGCAGGCCGGCCGCCGCCCGCGACCTGCGCGAGCTGGTGCGCGACATCGAGGCCCCGGTGTTCGTCAGCGGCGCCTTCCAGGACGAGCAGACCGGGCCGCAGTTCACCTCCATGCTCGACCACTTCGACTCGACCGCCCTGCTCCGGGCCAACCTGTGGAACGGCCGCCACCCCGACGGCTACGCGCCCCCCAACGTCGTCCGCTGGTTCGAGTTCCTGGAGCTCTACGTGGCCGACCGGGTGCCCGTGGTGCCCCCGGCGATCCGGGCCGCGCTGCCCGGGGTGCTGGCCGACCAGTTCGACGTGGAGGACGTGGAGCTGGAGCCCGACCGGTGGGCGAGCTTCGGCGACGACGTCGACGGCGCCCGGGCCGCGTACGAGGCCGAGCCCGCCGTGCGGCTGGTGTTCGAGAGCGGCCTCGGCCGCGACGAGGTCGGCGAGCCCGGCGGCACCTTCGAGATGGGCCTCGACTCGTGGCCGCCTCCCGAGGCCGAGACCACGACGTACTACCTGGGCGCCGACGAGACGCTCGCCCCCCAGCGGCCCGCCCGCGCCGGCGCCGGCGTCGACGCGTTCCGGTTCGACCCCGACGCCGGCGGCTCGACGCTGTTCGGGGGCACGGGCGACTACCCGTTGCTCGACCGCGTGTGGGCGACCGACTGGACCCGGTTCGATCCCGGCGAGGAGCTGTCGTACCTCACCCCCGCGTTCACCGAGGACACGGTGTTCGCCGGCCCGGGCTACGCCGACCTCTTCGTGGCGTCCGAGGTCGAGGACGTCCACATCCAGGTGACGGTGTCGGAGGTGCGGGCCGACGGCACCGAGGTGCTGGTCCAGAACGGCTGGCTCGACCTCACCTCCCGCCGGGAGGACCGCCACCGCACGGAGGGCCTGGAGATCGTCCACCCCTTCACCGAGGAGGCGGCCCGCCCGCTCGATCCGGGCGAGTTCGTCGAGGCCCGCATCGACATCCCGTCGTTCGCCCATGCGTTCCGGGCCGGGTCGCGGCTGCGGCTGTCGATCGCCACGCCGGGCCGCAACCATGCCACGTGGGAGTTCGAGAACCCGGACTACGGCGGCGCGGTCCCCACCCACGAGGTGGCCCGCACGCGGGCGCGGCCGTCGTCCCTGGTGCTGTCGTCGCTGCCGGGGGTCGAGGTTTCGCCGCCGGTGGCGGACCCGCTGCCGTGCCCGGGGCTGCGCGGTCAGGCGTGCCGCCCGTTCGTGGCCACGGAGAACACGCCCGTACCATGACGCGGTGCGCATGCCCCGCGTCTCCTGGCCGACCCTGGTGCTCATGGCCGTCGCGGGCCTGGTCGCCCTGTGGCTTACCGACGCCTCGCTGCCGGCGGTGGCCGCCGCGGTCGTGGTCGGATGGCTCATCCTCAAGGCCGGCTTCGCGGTGCTGTCGAGCCTGGCCACACCGTTGCCGGAGCCGCCGCCCCCGGGCGAGCTGCGCAAGGTGCGGATCACCTACCGGTGCTCGATCTGCGGCACCGAGGTCCGCATGACGAGCGCCAACGACGAGGTGCCCGACCCTCCCCGGCATTGCCAGGAGGACATGGATCTGGTCGCCCCGATCGACGGTTGACGCCGGCCGCCGGCGGGTGCACGACCGCCCCCGCTACCGCCGGTCGCCGGTCCGTTCGCTCCGCAAGACGGTCCCGCAGGTTGCCCACAACCTGTGGACAAGGTTGGGGAGAGTAACAGCGATGTAACTTCGGGCCCCTGCCCGTCACCTTCGGGGTCGATAGTCCGGCGACCAGGTGACGCCCGAGTCAACGACGGGCGACGTCAAGGTGTCCTGACGGTCGCGCGCCACCAGCCGTGACGCTGCGTGCGAACGCCGTCCGTCGCCGCCGGACGGTGGTTGCCGTCAGCGGTACTGCGTGGCGGTGACGATGCCGCCGCAGATGAGGCCCAGGCCGAGGCCGAGGTAGGCGTTGCTCATGCCACCGGGCAGGAGGTCGAGGTAGTTGAGGAAGATCACGACCAGGCCCAGGCCGAGCAGCGTGAACATCAGGACCGGCACCCACTTGGGGCTCACCTTGACCTCGCGGGGGACCGGTGGCGTGTACCGCGTCGACGGCGTGGGGCGCGCGCCGGACGGCGTCGACCCCTTCGGCGTCACTCGCCCGCCCGGCACCTGGCGCTTCGCTGGCTTGGCCATGGCCCGGCAGGTTAGACGGCCGGCGCACCCGGCGGAGCACCCGGCGGAGAACCGGGCGGGGCCCGGCCGAACCCGCAGGCCACCGATCCGAAGCCCGACATGCCCACCACCGACCCGGCCAGCACCAGTGCCACGGCCACGGCCGACTGGCCGATCGCGACCAGGTGCTTCACCCCGGGGGCCATGCCGCGAGAGAGTGGGCACGGTGAGCAACGTCCTCGCTGCCGTCGACATCGGCACGAACTCCGTGCACCTCGTGGTGGCCCGCGTGGGGGAGCACACGATCGAGGTGCTCGACCGCGAGCGCGAGATGGTCCGCCTCGGCTCGGCGGCCGGCGACATGAAGCGGCTCCGGCCCGCGGCCATGACCCGTGGCATCGAGGCGCTCGTCCGCTTCAAGCAGGTGGCCGCCATCCACGAGGCCCCGATGCGGGCCGTCGCCACCTCGGCCGTGCGCGAGGCCGAGAACCGGTCGGTGTTCCTCGAGCGGGCGCGGGCCGAGGGCATCGACGTCGAGGTCATCTCCGGCTTCGAGGAGGCCCGGCTCATCCACCTCGGCGTGCTGCAGGCCGTGCCGGTGTTCGACCGGCGGATCCTCGTCTGCGACATCGGCGGCGGCTCGACCGAGGTGGTGGTGGGCCTCAAGGGCGAGATCCTCACCGCTCGCAGCCTCAAGCTGGGGGCGATCCGGCTCACCCGCCGCTACTTCGCCGACCGCAAGCTGTCGGCCGCCGCGGTCGACGCCTGCCGGCGGGACATCCGGCTGGCGCTGTCGCCCGCGGTGCGCGAGATCGCCCGGGTCGGCTTCGAGGTCGCGGTCGGCTCGTCGGGCACGATCGGTGCCGTGTGCCAGATGGTGGCCGCCCGCCACGAGGGCGGTGTCCCGCGCACGCTCAACAACTTCGTCGTCGCCCGCGACGACGTCGACGGGGTGGTGCGCCGGCTGGCGAAGGCACAGACGGTCAAGGAGCGGGCGAAGATCCCGGGCCTCGATCCGCGGCGGGCAGACATCATCCTGGCCGGCGCCCTCATCCTCGAACAGGTGATGCACCAGGCCGGGGTCGAGGAGCTCACGTTCTCCGACTACGCCCTGCGCGAGGGCGTGCTGCTCGACACCTGGCGCCGGGAGCACGGCGGCTCGCTCCACCACCTCTCCGACCTGCGACGCCGCAGCGTGCTGCGCCTGGCGGGCCAGATGGACGAGGACACGGCGCACTCGGCGCAGGTGGCGCGCCTCGCGCTCGAGCTGTTCGACGTCACCGCCGCCCGCCACGGCCTGGGCGACGACAGCCGCGAGGTGCTGGAGGCCGCGGCGCTGCTGGCCAACATCGGCCTGTTCGTGTCGCACGCCGGGCACCACAAGCACAGCTACTACGTGATACGCAACAGCGAGCTCCTCACCGGGTTCACCGACCGCGAGATCGAGCTGATCGCCCTCGTCGCCCGCTACCACCGCAAGTCGGTCCCCCGCCGCAAGCACCCCGAGTTCGGGGCGCTGGAGCGCGACGACCAGCGGCGGGTGCAGGTGCTCGCCGGCATCCTGCGGGTCGCCGTGGGACTCGACCGCAACCATGCCGGGCAGGTCGCCTCGGTGGCGTGCCGCGACGGCGACGACGGCGGCCTGGTCGTCGAGGTCACCGCCGCGCCGGGCGCCGACATCTCCCTCGAGCTGCACGCCGCCAACAGCCGGGTCGACCTGCTCACCGAGGTGATGGGCGGCCCCGTGGCGGTCGTCGAGGCGCTCGACGAGGCCCTGGCCGCGCCCGCCTGAGCCGCCGGTTCGGGATCCGCCGGACCGGGGCGAGGGACAGGTCCGGGTGGGTACCATCGCCCGATGGCCGGGGACTCCGCTGCTCTCGAGGTGCTCGCCCGCGCCGGGGTCTCGTTGACCCTGGTGGACGTGGGCGCCTCGCTGGAACCGTTCGCGCCGTTCCGCTCGCTGCTCGGCCACGCGACCTACGTCGGCTTCGACCCCGACCTGCGCGAGATGCACACCGAGACCAGCGCGTCGGGGCGGCGGGTGATCGTCAACGCCGCGGTCGTCGCCGAGCCGGGGCGTGACACCGCCCGCTTCTACCTCACCCACAACCCGACGGCGTCGAGCACCCTCCGGCCGCTCACCGACGAGGTGGCGCCCTACCTCCATGCCTACCGCTACGAGGTGGTCGACGAGGCCGAGGTGCCCGCCACCACGCTGCCCGCCGCCCTGGCCGCGGTCGGCCTCGACCGGATCGACTGGATCAAGCTCGACACCCAGGGCACCGACCTGCGCCTGCTGTCCGGCCTCGACGAGCCGCTGTTCGCCACGCTCATGGCCGTCGACGCCGAGCCCGGGTTCGACCAGCACTACGAGACCGAGGACACCTTCGGCGAGCTGCACCGCGAGATGGTCGGCCGGGGCTTCTGGATGTCCGACCTGGAGCTCACCCGGGGCGTACGCCTGCGCCGGGCCACGTTCGACGACGCGCTGGGCGTCACCTCCAAGTTCGGCCGCATGCGCTACGAGTTCACGCTGAAGTCGAGCCCCACCGCCGCAGGTCCCCGCTACCTCCGCACGCTGGCCTCGATGGACAAGCAGGGCGCCGGCCGGGCCGAC
>DASSGC010000404.1:0-3487 GCA_035693765.1 Acidimicrobiales bacterium | reverse complement strand
CATTATGCCGAGCAGCGGGTTATGCCGACTTGGCGCTTGAAGTCCTGGTGGGACAGGGGTCTCGTGCTGTTGGAGTCGGCATGATCACAGGCTCTCCAGGAAGGCGAGAAGGTCGTCGGGTGGCCGATAGCGGCCGGGCGGGGTGCCGGTCGGCGCGGTGCGTGCCAGCGCCCGTTCTTTGATGGCGAGGTCGGCGTGCAGGTAGATCTGCGTCGTTTCGACGCTCTCGTGGCCGAGCCAGAGGGCGATGACGGAGGTGTCGACGCCGACGGCGAGCAGGCGCATGGCGCAGGTGTGGCGCAGGACGTGGGGCGTGACCGTTTTGGTCAGCAGTGACGGACAGCGGCTCGCGGCGGTGCGAGTGTGGCGGGCCACGAGAACGGAGATCGCGTCGCTGCTGAGCGGACCGCCGCGACGGCTGGGGAAGACCGCGTCGCCTGTGTCTCCTTGGCGCTCGGTGAGCCAGACGCGAAGGACTGCGCACGCCTCGGTGGTCAGCGGGGTGATGCGCTCCTTGCGGCCCTTGCCGTGGCAGCGCAGGTGGGCGCCGGTGCCAAGTTCGACGTCGCCGCAGGTGAGGCGGGTCAGCTCCGAGACGCGCAGGCCGGTCTGGATGGCGACAAGCAGTAGGGCATGGTCTCGCCGCCCCACCCAGTTGTCGCGGTCGGGCGCGGCAAGGAGGGCATCGACTTCGTCGTCGGTGAGGAAGCAGACGAGCTGGCGGTCCATCCGCTTGGCCGGGATGGCGAGCACCCGCTGGATCAACGCGGCGTGCTCGGGACGGAGCAGCGCGGCATAGGCGAACAGCGAGTGGATGGCGGCAAGGCGGTTGTTGCGGGTGCGCACGCTGTTGTGACGCTCAGCTTCGAGATGGTCGAGGAACGCGCCGATGAGCACGGCGTCGAGATCGGCGAGGTCGAGCTTGGAGGGCGCCTTGCCGGTGTGCCGCTGGGCGAAGCCGAGGAGCAGCCGGAAGGTGTCCCGATAGGAGGCGACGGTGTGGGCGCTGGCGCGGCGCTGGCCGATGAGCCGCTCGGTGAAGAACCCCTCCAGGACGGGGGCCAGCGCGCTCATCGCTGATCCTCGCCGGCGTCGAGACGGCCGGCGACCAGGGCGAGTAGCTCGGGGGCGGCCGACAGATACCAGTAGGTGTTGGCCGGGTGGACGTGGCCGAGGTAGGTCGACAGCAGCGGCATGTGCGCACCGACGTCGACACCGTCGCGATACCAGCCCAGCAGGGTGCACACCGCGAAGCTGTGGCGTAGATCATGTGGCCGTGGGCGGCACGTGGCGGAGCGCGGCTGGAGGCCGGCGCGGCGAACCAGGTCCAGCCAGGCCAGGTGTGCGTTGCAGTAGAGGACTCGGGTGCCGGCGGGCGAGATGAAGAACGACGGGTCGCGCGGCCTTGGGCAGAGTTCGTCGCAGCGGCGGGCATAGGCGGCCAGCGCGTTGACGGTGCTCGGGTGCAGCGGCACCTCCCGGGACTTGCCGAACTTGGTCTGGCGGACGTGAAGCACACCGTCGTCGAGGTCGACGTCGTCGCGGTCGAGCCGGAGGGCCTCGCCGATGCGCAGCCCGCTCACTGCGAGCAGCCCGACGAGGGTTTCGAAGGTGGCGGCCCGCAGCGGCGAGCGCAGCTCCCGTGCGGCGGTCATGAGCGCGGTGATCTCGGCGTCGGAATACAGGTAGGGCACCGCCCGATGGCTGCGGGCCGGCAACAGCCGGGCGGGCGGCACCTCGTGGACCGGGTCGATGGCGTGCAGGTGGCGGGCGAAGGTCCGCACCACCGAGAGCCGTTGGCCCCACCAGCTCGAGCCACCGTCGGGCGGCAAGGTGGCCCACGGACGGCGTTGTCGGTCGTGATGGTGTCGGCGCCCATCTCTTCGAGGTAGCGGAGGTAGTCGGCGAGTAGCAGTTCCGCGCGGGCAAGCTTGAACCCGAGCGCCCGGCGGATGGCGAGGTAGCGGTCGAGCTCGACGCGCACGGTGCTCATGACGCCGCTCCCGGCCAGGGACGGGCGATGCTGCGCAGCCGGTCGTGGTCGACCTTGGCGTAGATAGCGGTGGTCAACACGCTGGCGTGACGCAGCACTTGGCCCACCTCTGGCAGCGACGCGCCGGCGCGCAGCATCTCGGTCGCCGCCGTGTGACGGAGGCGATGGGCGTGCACCGGCGGCAGGCCGGCACGGGCACACGCAGCCCGCACGATCGCCCGACACGCCCCCGCTGGTGAGTGCCCGATGCGGCGCCCGTACTCGCGTGAAGACGGTGGTGGCATCACAGCGGGGTCGTCCCCGACGGAGCCAGCCGGCGAGCGCCTCGCCCACATCGGCGGGCAGGGGAAGCCGTTCGGCGCGGCGACCCTTGCCCCGCACCACGATCTCGCCGGCACGCCAGTCGATATCGGCGAGCTCCAATGCCGCCACCTCCCCGGCACGCAACCCGAGACGAGCCAGCACGGTGAGCACCGCGTAATCCCGCCGACCGAAGGTGGTTCGCCGGTCGCAGCTCGCCAGGAGACGGGCCACCTCGGCGCGGCCGACGGTCACGGGAACGGTGGCGAGGCGCCAGCCCGCCGCCGTGGGCACCGCGGCGTCGAGTTCGGTCTCGATATGGCCAGCGACGTAGAGGTAGCGGAGCAGCGACCGCAGCCCGCACACGATGTACTTGGCCGACCCCACCGAGCGCGACGCGCACTCGGCCAGCACGAACTCGGTCACCTCCGCCGCGCCGAGCTCATCGAGACGCAGCTCACCGCCGTCGGCGGCACGCGCCGCCAAGAACCGCCTGGCCACGTGCACGTAGCCGGCGATGGTGCCCGCCGCCAGACCACGCTCTTCCACCAGATAGGCCCGGTAGTGCTCCTGAAGCCGCTCGGCCTCGCCAACCGCAACAGCCGGAGGCGGGGTCGGGACCACCCCAATCCCGCGCAGATAGCCGACCATCGGCACCAGCGCCTTGGTCGACAGCCACAGCACGTAGCCCTCAGCCCGTCGGTGCGCGAGGAACTCCTCCACCAACGCTGGCGTCATAGCGTCGACGTCAACCCGCCGACCTGCGAGCCAACGGCTCACGTGCGCCATCAGCCGCAGCTGGTCACAGACAGCGAGTGGCTTGTACCCAACCCTCTCCAGCTCACGCCGGAACCCCACCATGTGCGGTGCGAGCGGCCCGTCCATCCGGACCCTCGACGGTCTTCCACCCATCTTGGCCTCCTCTCCCCATCGGCTCGATGCCGGAGAGAAGGCTTGGCCAGGCCGACAGGATTATGCCGACTTCAACAGCACGAGACCCCTGTCCCACAGGACTTCGAGCGCCAAGTCGGCATAATCCGCTGCTCGGCATAATGGAGGGTGCAGCGCTGGATGAGCGCCTGGTCGCCGAACACCTTCTGCACGCCGGCGGCGAGCGCCTTGGCGCCGTCGATGACCGCCAACAGCCCGCCGTCGGCGGACAGGCCGCGGGCGACCAGGTCGGCCAGCAGGCTC
>DASSGC010000403.1:0-6151 GCA_035693765.1 Acidimicrobiales bacterium | reverse complement strand
CAGGCCGGTGTAGCTGGCCGGATGCTCGGCCACCAGCTCCGGTGGACCTTCGACCACGAGGGTGCCGCCGCCGTTGCCGCCCTCGGGTCCCAGGTCGATGACCCAGTCCGCGGTCTTGATGACGTCGAGGTTGTGCTCGATCACCAGCACGGTGTTGCCCTGGTCGACGAGCCGGGACAGCACGGTGAGGAGCTTGCGGATGTCCTCGAAGTGCAGGCCGGTCGTGGGCTCGTCGAGGATGTAGATGGTGTGGCCCGTCGACCGCTTGGCCAGCTCGCTCGACAGCTTGACCCGCTGCGCCTCGCCGCCCGACAGCGTGGTGGCCGGCTGCCCGAGCCGCACGTAGCCGAGGCCGACGTCCACCAGGGTCTGCATGTGCCGGGCGATGGGCGGCTGGTTGGCGAAGAAGTCGAGCGCCTCCTCGCAGGACATCGCGAGCACGTCGGCGATGTTGCGCTCCTTGAAGGTGATGTCGAGGGTGTCGCGGTTGTAGCGGGCGCCCTTGCACACCTCGCACGGCACGTACACGTCCGGCAGGAAGTGCATCTCGATCTTGATCGTGCCGTCGCCCGAGCAGGCCTCGCACCGCCCGCCGCTCACGTTGAAGCTGAACCGGCCCGGGAGGTAGCCCCGCACCTTGGCCTCGTGCGTCTGGGCGAACAGCTTGCGGATGTGGTCGAAGACCCCGGTGTAGGTGGCCGGGTTCGACCGGGGCGTCCGGCCGATGGGCGACTGGTCGATGTCGATGACCTTGTCGAGGTGGTCGATGCCGTCGATGCCGGTGTGCAGGCCGGGCGGCGTCTTCGAGCGGTAGACCTTCTGCATCAGCGACCGGAAGAGGATGTCGTTGACGAGCGTCGACTTGCCCGAGCCCGACACGCCGGTGACCGACACGAAGCACCCCAGGGGGAAGGGCACGTCGATGTTCTTGAGGTTGTTCTGGCGGGCGCCCCGCACCTTCAGCCACCGGTCGCCCGGCGGTCGCCGCTTGGCGGGCACCGGGATCGACCGCTTCCCGGACAGGTACTGCCCGGTGATCGAGCGCCGGTTGCGCAGGAGCTGCTTGACGCTGCCGGCGTGGACGATCTCGCCGCCGTGTTCTCCGGCGCCGGGGCCGATGTCGACGACGTGGTCGGCGACCTTGATGGTGTCCTCGTCGTGCTCGACGACCAGCACGGTGTTGCCCAGCTCCCGCAGCCGGATGAGCGTGTCGATGAGCCGGCGGTTGTCGCGCTGGTGGAGCCCGATGGACGGCTCGTCGAGCACGTAGAGCACGCCGACCAGGCCCGACCCGATCTGCGAGGCGAGCCGGATGCGCTGGGCCTCCCCCCCGGCCAGGGTGGCCGACGAGCGGGACAGCGTCAGGTAGTCCAGCCCCACGTCGAGGAGGAAGCCCATGCGGGCGTTGATCTCCTTGACCACCCGCTCGGCGATGAGGCGGTCGCGCTCCGACAGCTCGAGCGCGGCGAGCGCCTTGGCCGAGTCGGCGATCGACATGTCGCACAGGTCGGCGATCGAGTGCCCGTCGATCGTCACGCCCAGCGACAGGGGCTTGAGCCGGGCGCCGTCGCATGCCGCGCACGGCACCTCGCGCATGTAGCCCTCGACCTGCTCGCGGGCGCTGTCGGACTCGGCCTCGGCGTGGCGGCGCTGCAGGTAGGGGATCACGCCCTCGTAGTTGGCGTGGTAGGTGCGCTCTCGGCCGTAGCGGT
This sequence comes from Acidimicrobiales bacterium, assembly GCA_035693765.1. Taxonomy (GTDB): domain Bacteria; phylum Actinomycetota; class Acidimicrobiia; order Acidimicrobiales; family VFJN01; genus ZC4RG19. Next base: position 4,439 of record DASSGC010000403.1, on the reverse strand, counting down.
TCTTGAACTTGACCCACACCTTGCCGACGCCCTTGCCGTAGAGCACGGCGTTGCGCTGCTTGGTGGACAGCGAGCGGAACGGTGCGTCCATGTCGATGCCCGTGTCGTCGGCCACCGCCACGACCAGGCGCTGGAAGTAGCGCTGATGGCCGCCGGCCCAGGGTGCGATCGCGCCGTCCTCCAGGCTGAGATCGGGGTCGGGGACGATCAGCTCGGGGTCGACCTCGTAGCGGGTGCCGAGGCCGTCGCACGTCTCGCACGCCCCGTAGGGCGAGTTGAACGAGAAGTTCCGTGGCGCCAGCTCGTCGAAGCTGCCGTGGCCGTTGGGGCAGGCCAGGTGCTGGCTGAACGTCAGGGTCTCGGGGCCGCCCTCGTTGCTGTCGCCGGCCGCGGCGTCGCCCTCGCCGCCGCCGGGCACCCGCTCGGCGCCGCCGTCGCGGGGCACGATCTGCACCTCGGCCACCCCGTCGGCCAGCCGCAGGGCGGTCTCCAGGGACTCGGTCAGGCGGTGCGCGATGCCGGCGCGCCGCACCAGCCGGTCGACGATGACCTCGATCGTGTGCTGCTCGTAGCGGGCCAGCTCGACCCGCTCGGAGGTCTCCCGCACCTCGCCGTCGACCCGGGCCCGGGCGTACCCCTGCGCGGCCAGGTCGGCGAGCAGGGTCTCGTAGGTGCCCTTGCGGCCCCGCACGACGGGGGCCAGCACCTGGAACCGCGTGCCGTCCGGCAGCTCCATGATGCGGTCGACGATCTGCTGGGGCGTCTGGCGGATGACCTCGGCCCCGCACTCCGGGCAGTGGGCCACGCCGATGCGGGCGAACAGCAACCGCAGGTAGTCGTAGACCTCGGTGATGGTGCCGACCGTCGACCGGGGGTTGCGCGAGGCGCTCTTCTGGTCGATGGAGATGGCGGGCGACAGGCCCTCGATGAAGTCGACGTCGGGCTTGTCCATCTGGCCGAGGAACTGCCGCGCGTAGGCGGACAGCGACTCGACGTAGCGGCGCTGGCCCTCGGCGTAGATGGTGTCGAAGGCGAGCGACGACTTGCCCGATCCCGACAGGCCGGTGAACACGATCAGCTTGTCTCGGGGCAGTTCGAGGCTGACGTTGCGCAGGTTGTGCTCCCGGGCGCCACGGATCACGAGCGAATCGGCCACGGCGTCACAGGCTATCGGGTGCGCGGCGTGCGCGAACGGATGTTCGTGTCCTACGCCGTCTCGGCGCTGCCCTGCCCCGGCGGGCCGTCGAGCCACCAGCGCAGCCCGGCGTCGGAGACCTGCGGGGGCACGGTGTGGCCGCCGTCGAACTCGTCGAAGCGGACCTCGTAGCCCGCGTCCCGCAGCAGCGGCACGAGGGCGCGGCTGCAGGCGTCGATGGGCAGGATGCGGTCGGCGGTGCCGTGGGACACGAACACCCGCGGCCGCCCGGCCGGCCGGGGCGCGACCAGGAAGCCCGGCGAGAAGGCCAGCACGGTCGGGAAGATGTCGCCGTTGCTCAGGCCCAGGGCGAGTGCGTAGGACGCACCGTCCGACACCCCGCCGATGGCCAGCCGGGCGGTGTCGACGTCCACGTCGAGCCGGTCGACCAGGGCGTCGAGCACCCGGTCGAGGAACGCCACGTCGGGACCGAACCGGCGCTCGGCGATCAGGTCCCACGTCATCGGGTCGCGGGAGTCGGGGGCGACCAGCACGACCCCGTAGCGGTCGGCGGCGGCCAGCACGGCCCGGAGGTGGCCGCGACCGCTGCCGGTGGCGCCGTGGAGGAACACGAGCACGGGGGCGCCCGGCTCGGCCGTGTCCGGGACGTAGAGCAGGCCGTCTCGCCCGTCGCCCAGCCCGAGCGGCTCGTCCCGCCCGCCGGGGGACCCGTGCCCGGACGCGGTCGCGGGCCGGAGGCGGAAGCGGAGGCGGGCCTGGAGATCGTCGGCGACCATGCCCGACCATGGCACAGCCCGGCACGCACCGGCCGCGTCGGGAGCCGCCGCCGGTTCTGGCGGCGATTCCGAACGCCAGGAGCACGGAGGGACGCCAGTTCCGGGAGGGGGCGTCGCGGGGCACCGCGTCCTGGCCGGCATCGGGCGTGCGTGACGCTTCGGCCGGGCCCGAAGGGTCGGCCGGGTACGTTCGTCGTCATGGGCACCGACTTCGCCGCCGTCGCCGGCCTGCTGGGCCACCCGGCCCGATCGACCATGGTCGACGCGCTCATGGGCGGCGACGCACGCACCGCCGGTGAGCTCGCCCGGGCCGCCGGCATCGCCCCCTCGACGGCCAGCGAGCACCTCGGCCGGCTGATCGACGGGGGGCTCGTGGCGGTGGTCGCCCGGGGCCGCCACCGCTACCACCGGCTGCGCGGCCCCGAGGTGGCGGCCGCGCTGGAGGCGTTCGCCGCCATCTGCCCGCCGACCCCGGTGCGGTCGCTGCGGGCCGCGAGCCACCGGGACGCCCTGCGCGAGGGCCGCACCTGCTACGACCACCTCGCCGGGCGGCTGGGCGTGGTGCTGACCGACGCGCTCGGCGCCCGCGGCTGGATCGTCCACCACCCCGCCGTCGACCTCACCCCCGCCGGCGAGGCCGCCCTGGTGGCGGCCGGCGTCGACGTCGCCGGGGCCCGGGCCGCCCGCCGGGTCTTCGCCCGGACGTGCCTCGACTGGACCGAGCGCCGGCCCCACCTGGCGGGCGCGCTGGGCGCCGCCGTCGCCGCCGCCGCGCTCGACGCCGGCTGGGTGCAGCGGCGCGACGGGCGGAGCGTGACGGTGACCGGCCGGGGCCGGGAGGTGCTCACCGGACTGTTCGGCATCCCGCCCACCGCGCTGGCCGGCGGGCGGGCAGACCCGCAGCCCGCCGGTCGAGGCTGAGCCCGACGAACGGCGGCCGCCGGACCCACCGCAGGTCCGGGCGGGCGTTGCGTCCCACCCGAGACCGGCCGACCGGGACGCCGCTCGTGCGGCGGCCGTTACGCCGCACCGGCCCGGCGATGCCGGTGCGACGTACCTCCGCCGCCGGTCCCGGCGGCCACCGTGCTACCGCATGACCAGCAGGTCCATCCCCAGCGGCCAGGGCCGCTCGCCCGCCGCGATCGCCCGCTCGATGGCGGCGATGCCCTTGTCCCACTGCTCGTCGTCCAGGTCCACGAGGGCGGTGTCGCTGCGTCGCATCGCCGGCAACAGCTCGAGCATCTCCTCGTAGCTGTCGCAGACCGGCTCGCGCACCCGCTCGATGCTGTCGAACACGAAGCCCGCGCCCTCGAACGCCGTGATCACGTGCCCCAGCCGGGGCCACCGCTCGGCCACCCGCATGGCGCCGGGGAACAGGTGGAACAGCTCGATCTCGTCCTGGCGACCCGGATAGCCGCTGCGCACGAGCACCTTCCCGCCCGGCTCGACCACCCGGCGCAGCTCGCGGGCGGCGACGTCCAGGTCGGGGAACTGATGGATCACCGTCGACAGCCACGCCACGCCCACCGACTCGTCCGCCAGCGGCAGCGCGTCGCACCGGCCCGGCCTGTAGGTGACCAGGGGGTGGGCGTGCGCCCCGACAGCCCGGGTGCGCATGCCGTCGGACGGCTCGACGCCGTGCACCGTGCACGCGAACCGGTCGGCGATCGCACGGGACCAGATGCCCGTACCCGAACCGACGTCGACCACGGCCGGCACCGGGTCGGGCAGGTGCAGCGCCACGCGGTCCAACCACACCTGCTGGGCGTCCGGTCGCCGATCGCGCACGGCGTCGAACTTGCGGCCGATCTCCTCCTGCTCGTACTCGACGTTGCTCAAACGTCACCTCCTGTGTCTGCGGGGTCGCAAATTTGGGCCCAGGGCCAGGTTGCGAGGTCCTGACATGCAGCGCCCCGACAAGGTGACGTCATCTGCCGGACACCTCGCGGCCGCCCGAGGTTCAGGATCATCGCGCGCGAACGCATGTCCGTGTCATCGGTTCCGCGCTCGGGCCGCGCCCGGCGGACGCCGACGCGCCCGGCCATCAGCACCCACCGGGACGCGGGTCACGCAGGCGGGCCGCCGGGACCGACCGATCACCGACGATCCCGGCGCCGGGTCGCGGCGCCACCCGGCCCGCCCGGCTCAGGACTTACACGGATCAGTCACGCCGGCGCGTGTCACCGTGCTGCATCGCCGGTCGGCCGAGCTGTCGAGCCGGTGCATCGATCCCAAATCCCCACGCGTAGGCCGTGACGAGCGCCCCATCCGCTCGACCTCAAGGACCTGAACGGATCAGTCACGCCGGCGCGTATCACCATGCTGCATCGCCGGTCGGCCGAGCTGTCGAGCCGGTGCATCCATCCCAAATCCCCACGCGTAGGCCGTGACGAGCGCCCCATCCGCTCGACCTCTAGGACCTGAACGGATCAGTCACGCCGGCGCGTGTCACCATGCTGCATCGCCGGTCGGCCGAGCTGTCGACCTGGTGCATCCATCCCAAATCC
>DASSGC010000402.1:0-8013 GCA_035693765.1 Acidimicrobiales bacterium | reverse complement strand
GCTTCGACGGCCGGTTCTGGCAGATGCCGCCCCGCCGGGTGCTGCCCCGGCCGCTGCAGAGGCCGCACCCCCCGCTGTGGGGCGCCACCTCCAGCGAGGACGGCCACCGCCAGGTCGGCGCCCTCGGTCTCGGCCTGTGCTCGTTCGCCGTCGGCGTCCCGCCCGAGGAGGTCAAGGCCAAGATCGACATCTACCGCGCGGCCCTCGCCGGCTGCACCCGGCCGGTGGGCGCCTTCGTCAACGCCGACGCGGCCACGTTCACCATGACGTTGTGCGCCCCCGATCGCGCCGCCGCCCTCGCCGCCGCCCGGCGCTCCTTCGAGTGGTACCCCAAGGCCGGTGCCCGGCTCATCGGCAGCGTGGCCCGGTGGATGCGCGAGACCGGCGACGACCTCGGCACCTACGCCTACGCCGAGGACCTCACGGCCGTGGACGAGAGCGGCGCCCTCGACCTGCTGAGCCTGGAGTACCTGGTCGAGTCCGGTGCCTGCGTCGTCGGGACGCCCGACGACTGCCTGGCCGCCTGCCGCCGCTACGAGGAGGCGGGGGTCGACACGCTGCTGTGCCTGGTCAATCCCTACGACATCCCCCACGAGGCGGTCATGCAGACGATCGAGCTGATGGGCCGGGAGGTCATCCCGCACTTCCGCTGAGCGGTCGCGGCCGCACGGCCCGCGGCTCCGACGCATGCACGGGGGCGGGCGTCGTAACGTCGGCGGCCGATGGGTCAGCGACCACGGCACAAGCTCTCCACCGAGCAGGCTGTCGCGTACCGGGTCGCCGCCCACAACCTGCACGAGCGCCTGCGCCACGACGGTCTGCTCGACGCCGCCGGGGTGGCCGGGGTGCAGGACACGCCGCCGGGCAACGCCGCCGTGGCGCTGGCCGCCCGGGTCGCCGACCTCACGCCGGCGGTGGTCGAGGCCGCACTGCACGACGACCGGTCGCTCCTGCGGATCCTGGGCCCGCGGGGCGCCGCCCACGTCGTGCCCCGGCGCGAGGCGGTCGTGTTCGGGCCGGGGGCCCTGGCGTCGGAGGAGGAGGCGTTGCGGGAGCAGCTCGGCAGCGCCTGGACCGCGGTCGCCTCGCCGGACTGGACCGCCCGCGAGGCCCTGGGTTCGGTGGTGGGCGTGCTCACCGCCGTGCTGGCCGACGCCGAGCCCCGGACCAAGGGCGAGGTCAGCGAGGCGCTCCACGACCGGGTGCCCACCGACCTGGAGCCGTGGTGCGACGTGTGCGACGTGCACCACGTGCCCGACCAGCTCCTGCGGCTGGCGGGCACCGCCGGGGTGTTCTGCTACGGGTGGCCGCAGGACAACCGGCAGATGATCATGGCCACCGACATCTGGCTCGGCGAGCCGCTGGGCGGCGACCTGCAGGCGGCGCGGATCGAGCTCGCCCGCCGGTTCGTCCACGCCTACGGGCCGGTGGCGCCCCGCCACTTCGCCGCGTGGACCGGCATCGGCGCCGGCGAGTCCCGCGACCGGTTCATGGCCCTCGGCGACGAGCTGGCCGAGGTCAAGCTGGACGGGGTGACGGCGTGGGCGCTCGCCGCCGACCTCGACATGCTCGCCGATCCGCCGCTGGCGTCCGGCGCGCGCCTGCTCCCGGCCGGGGATCCGTTCCTGGCCCAGCGCGATCGGGCCACGCTGCTGCCCGATCGGGCCCAGCAGCGGGCGGTGTGGCGCCCGCTGGGGAGCCCGGGCATCGTGCTCATGACCGGGCGGCCGGTCGGGACCTGGCGGGCGCGTGCGACGGGATCGCGGCTGGAGGTCGCCGTCGAGCCGTTCGGCACGCTCGGCGACCGCCAGCGGACCGCCATCGAGCAGGCGGCCGGGGCGATGGCCCCGTTCCGCGGGCGCGACCGCGCCACCGTGGTCTTCCGGGACTGATGCCGGGCGGGGCACGAGTCCCGGCGTCCTTACGATCCGCGGAACAGGGCCGGCGTGGCGGCCCGCGGCGGGCCGAGCGGATAGGTCACGTCGGCGCGTGTCACCGTGCTGCACTGCCGGCCGACCTGTGGAGCTGGTGCTCCCGCGCCAGATCCCCACGCGCAGGCCGTGGCGGACGCCCCATCCGGTCGGCCGTAAGCGTTCCCGGCGCCTCGTGACTTGAGGCGGCGTGTGGGGAGCATCCGATTTCGACGCGTGGCACCAGGCGCGCTGGCGGCGGCCGTCGTGGTCAACGAGCCACCGCGGCGCGGCGACGTCGGGGACGTCACCGCGGCGGCCGACCGGCCCACAGGCGACGAACGGTCGGAGGCGAGCTACGCCGGCGACTCGTGGACCCGCTGCGGCGGCTGCAACGTCGCGACGGGGGACCGCTCCTACCACTACGGCTACCGGGCCGGGCAGTCGTTCACGCTGCGGTTCCGCGGCGTGCAGGTGCTGGTGTACGCGCCGGACGACCGGTTCGGTGGCGTGGCGGGCGTGACCGTCGACGGCCGGCCTGCGGCTATGCCCACGGTCGACTTCCTCACCACGGGCACCCCGGCGAACCGCCACGTGTGGGACTCGGGCCTGCTGCCGGACGGCGAGCACACGGTGGTGTTCACCATCCTGCCGGGGCGGACCGACAACGTGGCGCTGTTCGACCGCGCCGACGTCTTCACCCCGTGACGCCACTTCGCTCCGTGACGCCATGGGCGGCGGCGCGTCGCGGGCCCGCCCGGGGCGGTGACACGGGACGGGGCGACAGGACGGGGTGACACGGGACGGGGCGACGGGACGGGGTGACAGGACGGGGTGACAGGACGGGCGGCGGGCGGCAAGGATCGGGCCATGACCACCACCGACATCCCCCTCGCACGCCACCGCGGCGAGAGCGACCTGCCGTTCGTCGACCTGGGTGACGGGTCGGACCTCCAGCTGCTGCAGTGCGACGTCGAGGCCGGGTTGTGGGTCGTACGCACCCGGTTCCGCCCCGGCTACGTCGTGCAGACCCACAAGCACACGGGCGAGGTGTTCGCGTTCACGATCGCCGGCTCGTGGCGCTACGTCGAGTACCCGGAGGTGAACACCGCCGGCTCGTACCTGTACGAGCCGGCCGGGTCGGTGCACACCCTCACGGTCCCGGCCGGCAACGACGGGCTGACCGACGTGTGGTTCGCCATCCGGGGCGCCAACCTCAACCTCGACGGCGACGGCAACGTGACGTCGGTGGTCGACGCGGCCGCCATCCGCGACTTCTACCTGGCGATGTGCGAGCGGATGGGCCTGCCCCGCCCCGCGGTCATCGGCCTCTGATCCGCGGGTTCCCGACCGGCGGTGGTGGCGTCAGCCGGGCGCGCCGAACAGCGCGGCGGCCAGGTCGTCGGCGTAGGACGCCGCGTCGGCCGTGCCGGTGGCGAGGTGCTCGGTGACCAGCGAGAGCAGCGCCCGCCGCACCAGCCGGGCGGCGACCGGGGGTGGCGTCGCCTCGCCCAGCTCCGGGAGTCCCGCCGCCAGCCAGCCGGCCACCGTCGCGTCGAGGGCGGCCACCAGGTCGCGGGCCGACTGGCGGGCCGTCTCGTTGCCGTGCAGCCCCTCGCCGACCAGCAGGCGCAGCACGGTCTGCTCTTCGAGCGTCTGGCCCGCGAGCCACTCGAAGAACCGGGCGAGGCGTTCGCCGGGGGCCAGGTCGGCGGCCAGCGGCGGGTCCTCCGTCGCCATGCGCTCCCCGTAGCGGCGCTCCTCGATGAGCGCCCGCAGCAGGTCGGCCTTGGACGGGAAGTAGTGGTAGATGGTGGCGACGTTGAGCCCGCAGGCCGACGCCAGCCGGCGCATCGACGTGCCGGCCGCACCCTGCTGGCTGACGAGGGTCAGCGCGGTGTCGAGGATGCGGGTGCGTTGGCGCGAGTCGCCGGCGGCGCCCGGTCCCGCGAGCCGGGCGGTCACGCCCGGGACTCGGGGGTGAACACGGCCGGGAGGTGCCGGAGCGCGAGCACCAGGCTGGAGTCGCCGCGGTCGATGCGGTCGGGGTCGACCGCCCGGATGTCGCGCAGCCGTGCGAACAGCTCGGTGAACACCACGGAGATCTCGGCCCGGGCCAGGTTGGCGCCGAGGCAGTAGTGGGTGCCGATGCCGAAGCCCAGGTGCGGGTTGGGGTCGCGGTCGATGCGGAAGGCGTCGGGGTCGTCGAACACGGTCTCGTCGCGGTTGGCCGACTGGTAGAGCAGGAACACGCGGTCGCCGGCCCGCAGGTCGACGCCCTGGTAGGTGTGGTCGGTGGTGACCGTCCGCATGAACGACATGACGGGGCTGACGTAGCGGACGATCTCGTCGACCGCGAGGTCGATCAGCTCGGGCTGCTCGATCAGCTTGCGGTGCTGGTCTGGGAACCGGCTGAACGCCATCAGGCCGCCGGTGAGGGCGTTGCGGGTGGTCTCGTTGCCGGCCACCACCAGCACGATGAGGAACATGAGCAGCTCGTCGTGGGTGAGTCCCTCCCGGGCCGGGGCCGCGGTGTTGCCGGCGAAGGCGCCGTTGCCGGTCTGGGCCAGCGAGCCGTCGTCGAAGGCGGCGGTGAGGGTGCCGATCAGGTCGCCGGTCGACCCGGTGGCCCGCCGGGCCTCGATGTGCTCGATGCACACGGTGGCGAACTCGGCGCCGGCCTCGGCTGCGGCGAGGAGCACCGGGTCGTCGGGGTCGGTGTGGCCGTCGCCGGCCATCATGGCGTCGCTCCACCGGTAGAGCTTCTGGCGCTCGTCGGGGTCGAGCCCCATCAGCTCGGCGATCACGATGAGCGGCACGTGGATGGCGAAGTCCTCCACGAAGTCGCACTCGCCGCGCTCGGCGATCTCGTCGATGATCTCGTTGGAGAGCTCGCGGATGTGGTCGGCGAGCTCGCGCACCCGCCGGGGGGTGAAGCCCCGGGTGATGAGCCGCCGCTGGCGGGTGTGCTCGGGGTCGTCCATCGAGATGATCGACATGGGCGAGGCGACCTTGGGTCGCACGCCCTGGGCGGCGGAGTACGTCCCCGGGTGGCGGCTGATGTGGCTGAGGTCCTCGTGGCGGGACACGACCCACAGCTCGTTGCGGGCGTCCCACCACAACGGGGCGTTGGCGCGGAGCCAGCGGTAGGCGTCCCACGGGTCGTCGTAGAAGCGGGGGTCGAGGACGTCGATGGCGAACGGGGGCGCCGGCGTGCCGGTGCGTGCGGTGGGTCCCTCAGCGAGCGTCATGGGCAGGCAGTCTTCCAAACGAACGTTTGATGGGCAAGAGTCCGCCACGCGAGGCGCGTGGCCGACCCCGGATGGTCGACCACGCCCGGCGGCGGTACCGTCCCGCGCATCCCGTCCTCCTGACACACTGGGCGATGTGACGGACCGTCAGATCTCTGCGGGCACGCGGCCGAACATCCTCTTCGTGATCTCCGACCAGGAGCGCGCCTGGGACTGGCTGCCCCCGGCGGTGCGCCTGCCGTGGCGCGAGCGCCTGGCCGCCGAGGGTCTCACCCTCGCCAACCACTACACGCACTCCTCGCCGTGCTCGCCCTCGCGGGCCACGATGCACACCGGGCTCCATGTGCCGGTGCACGGCGTGCTCGACAACACGGTGTTCCCGTGGCACGCCTCGCTCGACACCGCGGTGCCCACCATCGGGTCGACGCTGCGCGATGCCGGCTACCGGTCGAGCTACATCGGCAAGTGGCATGCGAGCTACGGCCCCCACCCCCCCATGGAGGCCTACGGCTACAGCGACTGGGAGGGCAACGACCAGCACTTCATGGGCTGGGCCGGCACCGGCGTCCACTTCGATCCGGCCATCGCCGACGACGCCGCCCACTGGCTGGCCACCAACGCCACCAGCCTCGATCGGCCGTGGTTCCTCACGGTGGCGCTGGTGAACCCCCACGACGTCATGTGGTACCCGATCGACCAGCCCGGCTACCGGTCCGCCCACCCCGACGAGCTGGCGGCGGCCCGGGCGCTGCTGGCCGCGGCGAAGTGGATGGACGGCGAGGTCGTGCCGGCCTTCGCCGAGGACTACGCCGAGGTCGTCGACCGGCTGCCGGACAACTTCGCCGACGACCTCATCGACAAGCCCGCCTGCCAGCGGCAGTGGCGCTGGGACCAGCAGCACGGCATCTGGGGGTTCATCGACCCCGCCGACCCCGAGGCGTGGCGCCGCCAGCTCGACTACTACGCCCGCCTGCACGAGCTGGCGGACCGCTCGCTCGGCACCGTGCTCGGCGCCCTCGAGGCGAGCGGCGCCGGGGACGACACGGTGGTCGTGTTCACCTCCGACCACGGCGACATGTGCGGCTCGCACGGGCTGCGCTCGAAGGGCCCGTTCGTCTACGAGGAGATCATGAAGGTGCCCGCCATCGTCAAGGCGCCGGGTGTCACCGCCGCGGGCGGCACGACCACCGCCCTCACCAGCCACGTCGACCTGGCCCGCACGATCTGCGGGCTGGCCGGGGTCGAGCCCGCCCCGGGCATGCAGGGCGTCGACCTCGGCCCGGTGCTGGTCGATCCGGCGGCGTCGGTGCGCGACCAGGTGCTGTTCTGCCACGCCACGGCCCACACCGCCAACATCCGCGCCACCCGCTGGCAGATCCGTGCCAGCTTCGACGGCCGGTACAAGTACGCCCGCTACTTCGGCGTCGGCGGCGGCCTGCCCAACGACGACCTGTCGGGGCGGTCCACGCCGATGCTCTACGGCCCCGACGCCGCGTTCGAGGACCACGAGCACGAGCTGTACGACCTGCAGGAAGACCCCCACGAGCTGGTCAACCTGGCGCACGACCGCGGGCGCCGGGCCGACCTGCGGCGCCGGTTCGACGACCTGCGGGCGCTCGAGGCCCGGGAGTTCGTCGCCGGTTGACCCCACCGCCGCGCCGCGGCAACGGGTGCGGGCGGCCGGGCTGCCGCCGGGTATGGTGAACAGCTCCGGCGGCGTGACCGAGTGGCTTAGGTAGCGGCCTGCAAAGCCGCGTACAGGGGTTCGATTCCCCTCGCCGCCTCCATCTCCTCCCGCTCCCCGGGGCACGGGCCGGGTGTGGCAGGGTTCCCCTGATGGGCGCGTTCGAGGACTGGGCCGGAGCGGCGGAGGCGGTCGACGCCGGCGGGCTGCGGGTCGCCGCCCACGACACGGGCGACCGGGCGGGCCCGGTCGCCACCTTCCTCCACGGCTACCCGTCGTCGTCGCTGGACGTGCAGCCGCTGCTGGCCCGGCTCCCCGGCGTCCGGATGGTCACGCTCGACCTCCCGGGTTTCGGCGCCTCGGCCAAGCCGGTCGGCCACCCGTACTCGATCCACGGCGCGGCCGACGCGGTGGAGGCGGTGTGGCGGCACGCCGGGGTGACCGCGACGGTGCTGGCGGCCCACGACTACGGCGTCTCGGTCGCCCAGGAGCTGCTGGCCCGCCAGGACGAGTCGCCGGCGTCGCGGCCGGTCGAGATCACGGGCGTGGTGTGGTCGAACGGCGGGCTGTGGCCCGACCTGCACTTCCCGACACCCGGCCAGGCCCTGCTGCTCGATCCCGAGCACGGCGCCGAGGTGGCGGCGGCCATGACCGAGGAGCTGTTCGCCCGGGGCATCGGCGTCACCTGGGGCACGCGGCGGCCGATGACCGACGCCGAGCTGCACGACATGTGGGTGGCGCTGGCGCACGACGGCGGCAACCGCCAGGCCCACGCGCTGCTGCACTACGTGGCCGACCGCCGGCGCCACGCCGACCGGTGGCGGGCCGCGCTGGAGGGCGCGACGGTGCCGCTGCGGTTCGTGTGGGGCGACCTCGACCCGGTGTCGGGCGCGCACGTGGCCGAGCGCATCGCCGAGCGCCTGCCCGCCGCGCCCCTGGTGCGGCTCGCCGACGTGGGCCACTGGCCCCCGCTGGAGGCGCCCGACGAGGTGGCGGCGGCGGTGATCGAGCTCACCGGCTGACGTCCCGAACGGGCGACGCCGCCCGCGGGGGAGCCGGGCGTCCCGGGGTCGGGCGGGCCCAAGAGGCCGAGCGGATGGGCCGCTCGCCGGGCCTACGCGTGGGGATTTGGCGTGGAAGCACCAGCTCCACAGCTCGGCCGATCGGC
>DASSGC010000401.1:0-28876 GCA_035693765.1 Acidimicrobiales bacterium | reverse complement strand
CGCCCGTGCTGGTGGGCCGGAGCCTCGACCGCTGGCTGTCGGTCACCGAGCGGCCGATGGCCGCTCTCCGCCGGGCAGCGCGGGCGTCGGGCGGCACGGTGAACGACGTGCTGCTGGCCGCGGTGGCGGGCGGGGTGTACTCCTACCACCGGGCGCAGGGCGAGCCCGTGGCCTCGGTCCACGTCAGCATGCCGGTCAGCGTTCGCCGGCCCGGCGACCCGCCGGGCGGCAACCGGTTCGCGCCGACGCACTTCACGCTGCCCATCGACGACCCCGACCCGTGTGCCCGGGTCAAGATCGCGGGTGCCATCGTCCGCTCCGTCCGGTCCGAGCCCGCGATCGGTTCGACCGAGCTGCTGGCGACCGGCCTCGACGTGCTGCCGCGGGGGGTGGCCGCCTGGCTGCTGGGCGGCGTGCTGCGCGCCAACGACGTCAACGTCGTCGACGTGCCGGGCCTCGACCACCGCGCCTACTTCGCGGGCGCCCGCCTCGACCGGCTCTGGGGCCTGGCGCCGACCAGCGGCGCCGCGCTCAGCGTCACCCTCCTGTCGCATGAGCGCACGGCCTGCATCGGCATCATGTGCGACCGGCTGGCGGTGACCGATCCGCCGCTGATGGAGCAGTGCCTCCACGACGGGCTCGACGAGGTGATCGCGCTCGGCCGGGCCGCTGACCGCCCGCCCGAACCGGCACCCGCATGAGCACCGCCATCAGCACCGCCATCAGTACCGACCGCCTGAGCATGCTCGACAGCGCGTTCCTGTGGCTGGAGCACCCTGGCCGGCCCATCCACATCGGCGCGGTGGCGACGTTCGAGGCCGCGCCGCTGCTGGACGGGTCGGGCCGCCTGCGGATCGACGAGATCCGCGACCGCCTGGCGGGCCGGCTCGACGAGCTGCCGGTGCTGCGCCGGCGGCTCGCGGGCGTCCGGTTCGGCGCCGACCTGCCACGCTGGACCGACGACGCGGACTTCGACATCGCCCGGCACGTCGTGGAGCAGCGGCTCCCTGCGGGATCCGGCGACGACACCCTCCGGCAGGTGGCCGGCGAGCTGCACAGCCAGGTGCTTCCCCGCGACCGGCCCCTGTGGGAGATGCGCTTCCTCACCGGCCTCGACGGCGGCAGGGTGGGCATGGTCGAGCGGGTGCACCACGCCATGGTCGACGGCGTGTCGGGCGTCGACGTGGCGGCGATCCTGCTCGACGTCGACCCGGACGCGCCCGCCCGGCGCGGGCCGCCGTGGTCGCCGGCCCCCGCGCCCGACCCCGGCGACATGCTGGCCGCCGGCCTCCGCACCGCGGTGGCGGCCCCCTGGCAGGCCGGCGCCGCCGTCGCCCGCCTCGTGCGCGACCCGATCGCGGCCGCCCGGGCCGTGGGCGTCGTGGCGTCCGGGCTCGGCGCCCTGGTCGCCGACCGTGCGATGGCCCCGCCCACGTCGCTCAACCGGCCGCCGAGCGGTGCCCGCCGCATCGAGTGGCTGCGGGCGGACGTGTCCGAGGTCCGTGCCGCCGGCCGCAGCGCGGGCGCCTCGGTCAACGACGTCGTGCTGTCGGCGGTGGCCGGCGGCCTGCGCTCCCTGCTCCTCGGGCGGGGCGAGCAGGTGCCGGCCGACGCGGTGCTGAAGGTGCTCGTGCCCGTGTCGCGTCGCCCGTCTGCGCACAGCGCCAGCCTGGGCAACCGGGTCGCGGCGATCGACGCGCCGCTGCCGATCGGCATCGGCGACCCCGAGCGCCGCCTGGCGGCCGTGGCGGCGACCATGCGGCGGCTCAAGTCCCGCCCGGAGGCCGCCCTCACGGGCGGCGCGCTCGACGCGGCCGACCTGCTGCCCGCCCCGGCCGGCCGCATCATCGCCCGGGCGCTCGAGCGCCAGCGCCTGGTCAACCTGGTCGTCACCAACGTCCCCGGTCCGCCGGTGCCGCTGTACGCGGCCGGGGCGCGCATGCTCGAGGCGTTCCCGGTGGTGGCCATCGCCGCCAACCTGACCGTCGGCGTGGCGGTGCTGTCCTACGCGGGGGCGCTCACCATCACGCTCACGGCCGACACCGCGGCGTGCCCGGACGTCGGCGTGATGGCGGGCGGCATCGGGCGGTCGCTCGCGGCGCTCGGCGCGGCACCCGGCGCGGCGCCGGGTGCCCCCCGGTAGGCGGCGCGGCACGGCCCGCGCGTGGGCGGGTGGCTGCGGGACCTTCGGCCCTCGCCCGCCTGACGCTCGGCCCTGCTGGCGGCCCCGCCGCCGCCCCACGATGGGCCGCATGACGCGAGCGCTGGATGTACTGGTCATCGAGAGCCATCGGGGGGCCGCCGCAGCCGCGGTGCAGGCGCTGGAGGCCGCGGGGCACCACACCTTGCGGTGCCACGACGCCGACAGCAAGGGCTTCCCGTGCCGGGGCGTGGTCGACACCGCCGACTGCCCGCTGGAGGCCACGCCGGACGTGGCCCTCATCGTGCGGAAGCGCATCGACCCCGGGCCCACCCCGCTGGAGCACGGCGCGAGCTGCGCGATCCGTGCCGGCATCCCCCTCGTCGAGCTCGGTCCGCCGCAGCTCGATCCCTTCGAGCCCTGGCTCGACGCCCGGGTCGACGACGCGTCCGACGTCGTGGCGACCTGCGAGGCGGTCGGCGGCGCCGCCGACCGCGACCTCCGGGCCTCGATCCTCCGGATGGCGTCGCCGGTCCTGTCCGGCCTCGGCGTGCCCGAGCACGACATCGCCTGCCGGGTCGAGTCCGAGAACACCCGCCTGCGGGTGCACTTCGACCTGCCGGTCTCGGTCGGCCCCGGGGTCGAGCAGGCACTGGCGGTCCGGGTGCTCGACGCCCTGCGCTCGGGCGGGCGGACCTACGGCGCCGTCGGCGTGCTGGTGCACGGGCCGGCCTGACCGGCACGGCGCGGCACCGCCGGCCCGGCCCCCCGCAGGGTGGGTCAGGCCGGCGGTCCCGCGACCAGGGCGAGGGCCGCGACCAGCGCCTCGGCCGGCCCGCGGCCGGTGTCGACGGTGGCGGCGCCGGGCCACGGGTCGGCGACCTCGGCCATCCGCGCCGCGATGTCCGGCGTGGCATCGGACGGGTCGCCGCCCGCCGCCCGCCGGCGCCGGATGCGCTCGGCCGCCACCTCCGGCGACGTGGTGCACCGCAGCTCCACGACGTCGGCGCAGGTCCGCTGGGCCACCGCCCGGGCGGCCGCGCGCCACGGCTCGGCCGACCAGGAGGCGTCGAGGACGACGCTCTGCCCCAGGCCCAGCCCGATCTCGGTCCGCCGCAGCATCTCCCTGTAGGTGGCCGCCGTCGCCTCCGGGCGGTAGAGGCCCTCGCCGTAGGCCGCGGGCGCCGGGCGCGGCGCGGGGATGCCCGCCAGTTCCTTGCGCAGCTCGTCGCTGCGCAGCACCGACGCGTCGAGGGCATCGGCGAGCCCCGCCGCCAGCGTCGACTTCCCGGTGCCGGGCAGGCCGCCCACCACCACGAGCCGGACGGCGCCGGCGTCGAGGTGCCGCCGGGCCAGGCCCAGGAGCGCCCGGGTCTCGTCGGCCGTCGCGCCGCCCTGGCACGCCCGGATGGCGCCGACCTTGGCCCGCACCTGGGCCCGGTAGGCGATGTGGTGGTGCGCGAGGGACGGCGGCCAGGTGTCGCCGGCGTGCTCGCGGTAGGCCGCCAGGAACCGAGCGGCGAGGTCCGGGCGGCCGAGCCGCTCCAGGTCCATGGCCAGGAAGGCGACGTCGGCCAGCGCGTCGCCCCACCGGAGGCCGTCGTCGAACTCGATGCAGTCGAGCACCCGCGGCCCGTCGGGCAGCAGGAAGATGTCCTCGGCCAGCAGGTCGCCATGGCCGTCGAGCGCGTGCCCGTCCCGCACCCGGGCCTCGAACAGGGGGCCGCGACCGGCCAGGTAGCGGGCGGCCAGCGCGTCGACCTCCAGGACCTCGTCGAGGTCGACGATGCCCTGGCCGTGGGCGAGCAGGCTCTCCGTGTTGGCGCGCCAGCGGGCGGCCAGCGCGTCCCGGCCCGCCGCCCGATCGGCGTCGGTGCTCCGCTCGGCCTCGGCGTGGAAGGCGGCGATCAGGTGGGCGAGGTGCCACAGGTCGTCGTCGACGTCGGCCCCCGCGGCGACGAGCGTGGCGAGCCGGCGGTCCGCGGGCATGCGCCGCATCACCACCAGGTGGTCGCACACGGCGCCGTCCGGGCCGGTCACGTCCGCCACGCCCAGGTAGACGTCGGGCGCGAGGCGCCGGTTCAGCGCCACCTCCCGGGCGCACGCCGTCGCCCGCGCCGAGCGCTCGCGGAAGTCGAGGAACCCGAGGTCGACGGGCTTCTTCAGCTTGTAGGCCCGATCCCCGACGAAGAACACGACCGCGGAGTGGGTCTCGGCCACCGCGGCGGCCGGGGTCACGAGGGATCCTCCCCGTAGACGGTGCCCGCGGCCGTGCGCCGCCAGATGCGGCGCCCGGTGACCTCGGCGGGCACGATCCGCACCCAGTGGGCCTTGGCGCCCAGGCCCCAGTAGCGGAGCGACAGGACGATCAACCGGCCCAGCTCCTCGGGGTCGTCGACCTCGTCGGCCCGGCCCTTGACCAGCACGCTCCAGCCGGTCTCGTGCTCGGGATCGATGCCGTCGACCTCGTAGCACACCGCCGGGCTGCGGAGCAGGGCGCGGAGCTTGGTGCCCGGGTCGGTGCGGAACACGACGCTGCCCCCGTCGACCACGTGGTTGAGCGGGTAGATCTCCGGTGCGCTGTCGTTGAGCACCCCGACGCGCCCGACCGGCACCGACGCCAGCAGGTCCCAGCACTGGGCGGGGGTCAGGTGTTCGAGCCACGTGTTCCCGTCGCTGATCGGCATGGCGCTCCTCCCGGATCTGGCTCCATGGTGGCGCACCCGCGGGCACGCCCGGCAGGGGCGAAGGTCACGCCGCGCCGCCGGCCCTCCGCGCCGAGCGCGCCCTGCGGCCCCGGCCGCCGCTACGCCGCGTGGCACTCACGCCGCCCTGGGATCGGTCTCCTGGCCGACCCGGGACCTAAGTCCCGGGGCGGCATGCCCTAGGGCCCTCCCGGGGCCGTCGCCCCGCCCAGCATCGTCATGCTCACCCCTGGTCACCCCTGCGATCCCGAACGGAGCCTGCCGTGCAGACGTCCCTGCCCCCTGCCGTTGACGACGAACCTTCGTCGCCGCCCCCGGCCCGGCCGTCCGGGACGGCGGCACCGCCCGACGAGCGCGGGTGGGGCGCCGGCGCGGCGGCGATCGTCGTGGCGGTCCTGGCCCTCGTCCTGGCGAGCGTGGCGGTCATCGTGGGGCGCGACGACGACGGCGGCGGGGGCGGCGGTGCCGCCGGGACGGCGACGATCGACCTCACCGAGTTCGCCCTCACGCCCGATGCGGTCACGGTGCCCGCCGGCGGCTCGCTGAAGGTCGTCAACTCGGGCTCGTCGCCGCACAACCTGACGATCAGCGGCACCGACATCGCCACGGCCGACCTCGCCGCCGGCGACAGCGAGACCCTCGACCTCGGCGCGCTCGAGCCCGGGGAGTACGACATCCTGTGCTCGATCTCCGGTCACGCCGACGCCGGGATGACCGGCACCCTCACGGTCACCGAGGCCGGCGCCCCCAGCGCCGCGGCGACCGGCGACACGACCGCCGCGGGCGGCGGCCACGCCGGCCACCAGCTCACCGAGGCCGACTACGAGGAGATGTCCCGGGCCATGGACGAGTCGATCGCGGGCTTCCCGGCCGAGACCGAGGGCACCGGCAACCCGGTCCTCGAGCCCGCCGTCAAGGAGGGCGGCATCAAGGAGTTCGAGCTGACCGCGGCCATCACGCCCTGGGAGGTCGAGCCGGGCAGGTTCGTCGACGCCTGGAGCTACAACGGCGTCGTCCCCGGCCCGCAGATCCGGGTCGCCGTCGGCGACCGGGTGCGGGTCGTGCTGCACAACGACCTGCCCATGGCCACCGACCTCCACCTCCACGGCATCAACGTGGAGAACGCGATGGACGGCGTGGCGCCAATCACCCAGGAGTCGGTCAAGCCGGGTGAGACGTTCACCTACGAGTTCGTGGCCGACGAGACGGCCGTGGCGATGTACCACGCCCACCACCACGGCCAGATGCAGGTGCCCAACGGCCTGTTCGGCACGATCCTGGTCGGGCAGGTGCCGCTGCCGGCGGGCCAGACGATCAGCGGGTACGCCATCCCGGCCGACCTGAAGGTCAGCCAGGAGCTCCCCCTCGTGCTCAACGACAGCGGCGTCATCGGCTACTCCCTCAACGGCAAGAGCTTCCCCGCCACCGCGCCGCTCACCGCCGCCCAGGGCGACTGGATCCTGGTGCACTACTACAACGAGGGTGGCCAGATCCATCCCATGCACCTCCACCAGTTCGACCAGGTGGTGGTGGCCAAGGACGGCTACAAGCTCGACCAGCCCTACGTCGTGGACACCCTCAACGTGGCGCCCGGCGAGCGCTACTCGGTGCTCGTCAAGCTCGACAAGCCGGGCACCTGGGTCTGGCACTGCCACATCCTGAACCACGTGGAGCGGGAGACCGGGATGTTCGGCATGGTCACCGCCGTCGTCGTGACCTGACGCTCCCCGCCCCCGCCCGCGTCCCCTCCGCCGGAGGGCCCGGCTTCCGACAGCCGGGCCTTCCGGCTGTACATTCGGCCAGGATGAGCGAGTTCGCCGGTCCCCGCGGCCTCCGGAGGCTGCTCGATGCCGTCCTGACCGTGAGCAGCGATCTCGACCTCCCGTCGATGCTCCACCGCATCACCCACGCGGCGGTCGACCTGGTCGACGCGCGCTACGGCGCCCTCGGCGTGCTGGACGAGTCGCACACGCGGCTGGCCCAGTTCATCACCGTCGGCGTCGACGACGAGACCCACGCCGCCATCGGCAGCCTGCCCGAAGGCCACGGCATCCTCGGGCTGCTCATCGTCGACGCCCGGCCGATCCGGCTGCCCGACCTGCGGGAGCACCCGCGCAGCTACGGCTTCCCGCCCAACCACCCGCCCATGCGGTCGTTCGTCGGCGTGCCGATCCGGGTGCGCAACCAGGTGTTCGGCAACCTCTACCTGACCGACAAGACGTCGGCCGAGGTCTTCTCGGACGTCGACGAGGAGCTGCTGGTCGGCCTGGCCGCTGCCGCCGGCGTGGCCATCGACAACGCCCGCCTGCACGCGCGCGTGCAGGAGCTGGCGCTGGTCGACGACCGGGCCCGCATCGCCCGCGACCTGCACGACACGGTCATCCAGCGGCTGTTCGCCACCGGGCTGTCGCTGCAGGGGGCAACCGCTCTCATCCGCAACGACCCCGACGAGGCGGTGCGCCGGGTCGAGAGCTCGGTCGAGGACCTCGACATCACGGTCAAGCAGATCCGGTCTGCCATCTTCAGCCTGGAGACGACGTCGGGCGACACGATGGCCGGCGTCCGCAGCCGGGTGCTCGACGTCGTGCGCGACGCCGTCCCGGCGCTCGGGGTCGAGCCCCGCGTCGTCTTCGAGGGTCCGGTCGACGCGATGACGCCCAAGGAGGTGACCGGCGATCTGCTGGCCACCCTGCGGGAGGCGCTGACCAACGTCGCCCGCCACGCGGGAGCGCACAACGTCGACGTGCACCTCGCCGTCTCGGCCGGCGACCTCGTGCTGTCGGTCACCGACGACGGCAAGGGACCGCCCGGGCCCTCCACCCCCCGGGGCCACGGCCTCGTCAACATGGCCGAGCGGGCGGCACGCCGGGGGGGCACGCTGGACCTGCGGCCGGGAACGGCCAGCGGGACGATCGCGGAGTGGCGGGTGCCGGTCGCCTGACCGCGCCGGTCAGGCGCTCGGCCGGCCGCGCCGGTCGGCCAGGCGGGCCGCGTAGACCGCCGCCTCGGTGCGGCGGTGCATGCCCAGCTTCATCAGCAGGTTCGACACGTAGTTCTTGACGGTCTTCTCCGCGAGGAAGAGCCGCTCGCCGATCTGGCGGTTGGTCAGGCCCTCGGCCAGCAGGTCGAGGATCCGGCGCTCCTGGTCGGTGAGGTGGACGCCCTGCTCCTCCTCCGGTCCGCGCCGCAGCCGCTCGAGCACCCGGGCCGTCACCGTGGGGTCGAGCAGCGACTGACCCGCCGCCACCCGGCGCACGCCGTCGACGAGGTCGCTGCCCCGCACCTGCTTGAGGACGTACCCCGCGGCCCCGGCCATGATCGAGTCGAACAGCGCCTCGTCGTCGGCGAACGACGTGAGCATGAGGCACTGGATCTCCGGGTGCCGGGAACGGATCTCGCGGCAGACCTCGACGCCGTTGCCGTCGGGCAGCCGCACGTCGAGCACCGCCACGTCCGGCTGCACCGCGGGGATGCGCCCCATGGCCTCCTCGGCCGTGCCCGCCTCGCCCACGACCTCGATGTCGTCGCCCTGCGCCTCGAGGAGCTCGCGCACCCCGCGCCGGACCACTTCGTGGTCGTCGAGCAGGAACACCCTGATGGTCACGGTCGCCTCACTTCGTCGAGCATCGCCCGACCTGCGCCGGGCTCACCCGACCATCATGGCTCGCCGTCACCGTTTCGCGACGGGTCCGCGGCCGCGATCCGGCGCCCGGACACCAGGTCGAGCGACAGGGCGATGACGCGGCTGTCGCCGTCGGGCGCCCACCGGGGCGGCGGCGCCGCCTGCACCTCGGCCAGTTCGCTCAGGTCGGTGACCTCGTGCGCGACCCCCGTGACGAGCACGCTCCAGCCCGTCTCCGACTCCGCGTCGATCTCGTCGACCTCGAAGGCGACCACGGCGTTCAGGATCGCGGCGTCGAGCTTCGTGCCCCGACCGGTGCGGATGAGGATGCGGTGCCCGTCGAACCGGAAGTTCACCGGCAGCACCTGGGGCAGCGCCCTGCTCGTGACGCCCACGCGCCCGAGCCTCGCCGAGGCGAGCAGCCGCAGGCATTCGACGCGGTCAAGCACCTCCAAGCCGTTGCGATCGATCTCCACGCGGCCGAGCATCCCATCGGCCCGGCGCCGCCCGGAAGGGACCAAAGTCACAGCGCGCACCGCCACTCCGCTCCCAGGGCGAACCAGGCCACCACACCTCGTGGTGGCTACGCGGCCCCGATCTCCCGAGAGCCGGACATCCACACCGGAGTCGTCTCGATCCGCGAGAACCGCCAGCCCTCGGGGGTGCGGACCACCGCGAACCGGTAGACCTCGCCCATGGCGCACTGCACCGCCGGGGCCACTGCCCCCTCGGCGGTGCCGGACAGGGGCGCGAAGTACACGACCAGGTTGGCCCGGACGGTGGCCCGGTCGCCGTCGAGGTCGATCAGCAGGTTGGTGACCACGTGCTGGATGTTCTCGTCGGCGCGGTGGTTCCGCCCGGCCTGGGCCACCAGGGCGTCACGCCCCGCCGCCGTGCCGCCGGGCGTGCGGACCGTCGCGTCCTCGACGAGCAGCGGGCGCAGGTCGTCGAAGCGGCCCTCGTCCAGCGCCCTGCCCAGCCGGTGGACCAGGTCGGCGATCTCCTGGCGGTCGAGCAGGTGCCGGACGCCGGCATCGGTCGAGATGGTGGTCGTGTCGCTCATCGTGGTTCCTCCCTGGCGGTCACCATTGGTCAGTCCAATGTTGGCGTGACCAACGTTAGCGCGAGTCGTGGGTGTTGCCAACGACCACTGCTACTGTTGGCCGTCATGGCGGCCACCGACGGCAGCGCTCCCGCACGCTTGCGGGCGCTGCCGAGCTGGCTGCTCAACCAGGCGGCCCTGCCCGCGAACCGCCTCGTGTCCGAGGCACTGGCCGGCGCCGGGACCCGCCGGTACCACTACTCGCTGCTCGCGGCCCTCGACGAGACCGGCCCCGCCAGCCAGGCCGAGCTCAGCCGCCGCACCACCATCGACCGCAGCGACATGGTGGCGACCATCAACGAGCTGGCCGCCGGCGGCCTGGTCGAGCGCACACCCGACCCCGACGACCGGCGCCGCAACGTGGTGACCATCACCCCCGCCGGGCGCCGTCAGCTCGGCAAGCTCGACCGCCTCATCGCGGCGGCGCAGGACGAGCTCCTCGCGCCGCTGTCCCCCGGCGAGCGGCGCCAGCTCGTCGACCTGCTCGCCCGGATCGTCGGCCACCACGCCCGGCGCTGACGCGGGTCACCCGTCACGGCGCACCCCCGACGCGACGACCAGCGGCTGGTCCACCAGGGTCGCGCCGTCCACGACGAACGGCTGGCAGCCCTCCACCACCTGCCGCTCCAGCGCGGCCCGGGCGTCGCCGGATGCGGCGGCGACCATGGGGGCGATCGGCGTCACGTCGAGGTACTCCCACAGGAGCTCCGCCGGCGGCGGCAGGCGCAAGGGCGTGACGGTCTCCGTCGCCGACACGGCGTCGAACCCGGCCTGGCCGAGCAGCGCGGCGACGGCGGCCGGATCGTGCATCGAGAACACGGAGCTCACGAACCCGCCCAGCTCCGGGCCGATGTGATCGACAAGCGCCTGCTCCATGGCGGAGAACGGCCCCTGGATGCGGCCCGCGGTGGTGACGACCAGCCGGCCGCCGTCCACGAGCACGCGCCGCATCTCCCCCAGGGCGACCGGGCGGTCCGCCATGAACATCAGCCCGAGCTGGCAGAGCACGACGTCGAACGCGCCATCCGCCAGGTCGAGGGCGGTGGCATCGCCGACCAGCCACTCGACGGGCGGGCCCGCGGCCGCGGGGACGGCCTTCGCCACCTCGATCATGTCCGAGGCGATGTCGACGCCGGTCACCGAGCCCGCCGGGCCGACCTGCTCGGCCGCCAGGCGGGCGACCAGGCCGGTGCCGCAGGCGACGTCCAGCACCCGCTCACCGGGCTGCAGCTCCGCGGCGCGCATCAGGCCGACCGACGCGGGGGCGGCCACGGCGGGCACGAAGAACCGCTGATAGTTCGCGGCCAGGGTGCTGGTGAAGTTGCGGTACGAGGCGGTGGTCATCGGGGTCGTCTCCTCGTCGCGGCCGGTCACGGCCGGATCATCGGGGCTTCGGCGGCGTGCCGGACCCGCAGCGCCTCGTCCCAGCCGCCGTTGCAGTACGTGGTCACCGCCGAGATGGCGCCGTCCCGCACCTCGCACAGGTGCATCCGGCGGGCGGTCAGGACGCCGTCCGGCGTGTGCGCGGTCTCCACGTGCTCGGTGACGAAGCCGCCCGCGGTGGGGATCGTGCGGAGCACCTCGACCTCGACCGGGCCGGTGGCGATGCTGCGGAGCTGGGCCACCAGCGTCGCGCCCGGGCCCTCGAGCTGGAAGCGCCACAGCGGGGGCAGCAGGTCGAAGAAGGTGTCGGGCGCGAACAGGCCCTCGTCGGCCTCGAGGTCGCTGAAGCAGCGGTGGAACGCTGCGCTCAGCCGGTCGGCGGTCGCCTGGTCGAGGACGATGTCGGGGCGCGGTGTGGGCATGCGGGCTCCTCCGGGTGCAGGTTGTGCTGGCCCGGTCACCGTACGAAGGCCACCGGCGTGGCCGCATCGCCCGAACGCACCATCCGGCGCGGCGGCCCGCGCTGGGGCGTTCGCCCCACCGCGGGCTCAGCGCAGGTCGTGCTCGTAGGCGTAGGCGGTCGCCGCGGCCCGGCTGGAAACGCCCAGCTTGGCGAAGATGTTCTCCAGGTGGCGTCCGACCGTGTGCCGGCTGATCGCCAGCGCGGCCGCGATCTCCCGGTTGGTCCTGCCCTGGCACACCAGCCCCAGGACCTCCCGCTCCCGATCGGACAGCACCGGCGACCCGCGGCCCGGCGTGGCGACCGGCAGCCGGGCCAGGTCGGCGACGGCACCGAGCTCGGCGAACCCGCGCCGGGCGTTGTCGAGCTCCAGGTCGGCGGCGAGCTGGTCGCCCAGCGCCCGGTAGGCCTGGGCGAGCAGGGCCGAGACGCGCGCCGCCTCGTAGGGCAGGCGCAGCGACCGCCACGCCCCGGCCGCGGCCCGGAGACCGGCCAGCGCCGCCGCCGGCTCGGCCTCGGCCACCAGCACCGTCGCCGTGGCCTGCGCCGCCGCGGCCCGGAGCACCGGTGACGGCGACCCAGCGGCGATGGCGGCCAGCTCGCC
This sequence comes from Acidimicrobiales bacterium, assembly GCA_035693765.1. Lineage (GTDB taxonomy): Bacteria > Actinomycetota > Acidimicrobiia > Acidimicrobiales > VFJN01 > ZC4RG19. Next base: position 16,860 of record DASSGC010000401.1, on the reverse strand, counting down.
GGCCGCCGCCCGGGCGCCCGGCAGGCGGTCCCCGGCGACGAGGACGTCCACGGCCGCGGCGAGCAGCGCCGGGCGCCCCGGCACGGGCCAGGGCTCCTGCAACGCCCGCTCGATCATGGCCACCGCGCCGGGCACGTCGCCGCGGTCGAGCGCCAGCAGCGCCAGCCCCGGCAGCGGCTGGTGGCCGTGGCGGCTGGCCTCCCGGTAGGCGGCCTCGGCCTCGGCGTGGGCGCCGGCCAGCCGATGGAGCTCGGCCACCTGGTAGCAGGCCAGACCCAGGGCGGGATGCGGGGGATCGGCCAGCCGGGCGCGGGCGGCCGCTGCGGTGGTGAAAGCCTCCGGCCAGTCGCCCTCCGCCTGCTGGAGCTGCGAACGGTGCACCAGGCACTGGCCCCGGAAGGGGACGACGTCGGGCTGCGCGTCGCACCACGAGCCGAGCGCGCCGGTCCACTCGGACGCACGCGCCAGGTCGAAGATCTGCATGCACTCGAGGATCACGGCGCAGTAGACGATGCCGGCCGTGATCGGCCCGACCTCCGCCGCGGTCACGGCCACCATGGCCTCGTCGAGCCAGGCGGTGCCCGCCGCGACCTCGCCCAGCGCGATCAGCGCTTGGCCGTGGCCCAGCGCGCCCAGGGCGCGGAGGTCGGGATCGGCGAAGCGCTCGCCCAGCCCGGCCGCCGTCGCCGCCAGGTCCCGCGCCCGGGCGGGCTCGCCGCCGCCGAGCGCCTCCAGCACCTGCGGGACGAGCAGGTAGCCGGCCGCCGGGCAGGTGACGCTTCCGTCGTCGAGCAGCCCGCCGGCGCGGGCGAACCATCCGCCGGCCTGCGCCGGTCGGCCGCCCAGCAGCAGGCACAGCCCCAGCCAGCAGGCGCACCGGGCCGAGGCCGGCCGGTCGCCGGCCGCCAGCGCGGCGCGGTACGCCGCCTCCCACGCGGCCGTGCAGGCGTCGTCCCTGCCGAGCAGGTAGGCGCAGACCGCCATCCGCTCGTGGTCGGCCGCGTCGAGGTCGCCGCCGGCGGCCGCGTAGGCGGTGAACGCCTCCCGCCAGGCGCCCCGGCCGAACGCCGCCTGCGCCTGCCCGATCGAGGATGACTGGGGCACCGGCGACAAGTCTGGCGCCTCGCGCCGGCACGGCAACCGCGGCCGGCTGAGCGCCCTCAGGGGAGGTCGAGACGGCTTTGCTTGGTGCCGCGCACGGCCCGGGAGATCTCGCCGAGCTCGTCGCCGGCCTCCCGCAGCAGATCGTCGAGGGACAGCACGCCGACGATCGTCCCCTCGGCATCGATCAGAGCCAGGCGCCGGCACTGCCGGTCGGCCATGACCTCCGCCGCCCGCGTGACCGTGTCGTCCTCGCGCACGCTGGCCGGGTGGGGGGTCATCACGTCGGCGACGGCGCCGTCCTCCCGCCGCCGGGCGACCGCTCGGATCACGATGTCACGGTCGGTCACCACGCCCACCGGCTTGTCGGCGTCGTCGACGACGACCAGGAAGCCGACGTTCGCCTCCGCCATCGCCTCGGCGGCATCGGCCACGGTCGCCGCGGCGGGGCAGGTGACGGCGGGGCACGTCGCCAGGTCCTTCAACATCGTCGCTGCCTCCCGGGTCGGTCGCCCACACAGGGTGCCCCGGATGGCCGGTGCTGACCAGGCCCGGTGCGGTCACCGGCTCACGGCCCGACGACGCGGCCACGGCGGGTGGTGGACACCGCCCGGGCGGGCGCCGGGCCGGCGAGGACCTCGTCCAACCCGGCCGGCAGCAGGCACAGGTCGGCGACCGCGCCCGGGGACACCGTGCGGGCGGCACCGCCGGGCGCGTGCGGATCGGCGAGGAACAGCCCGAGCGCGCGCCGGGCGGATACGGCCTCGCCGGCGCCGAGCACGGCGCCCGACGGCGTGCGCCGGGTGCTGGCCGCCGCGATCGCCCGCCAGGGATCCGGGTTGCTGTACGGCGCGTCGGTGCTGCCGGCCACGGCGACGCCCGCCTCGGCCAGGCTCCGGCACGGGTAGAGGTGGGCTCGGTCGCCGGCGTCGACGTCCCGCGCGTACTCGTCGCCCCGCTCGCCGACGAAGCCGGGCTGGGTCACCACCGTGAGCCGGTGGTGGCGCAGCGCCGGGTACAGGTCCGGCGCGATCACCGCACCGTGCTCCACCCGGTCGCCCGTCCGGGATCCGGCATCGTCCCAGGCGGCGAGCGCCAGCACCAGCGCGGTGCGCGTCACGCAGTGGATGGCGACCGGCCGCCCGCTGCCGTGCGCGGCGCGTATCCCGTCGCAGAGCTCGTCGAGCCGCGGGTAGTCGCCGTCGTCGATGACGATCTTCACCGGCCCCCACTCCAGGCCGTCGGGCGGGGCGCTGCCGGCCAGCCCGGGCCCCCCGGTGACCACGACCCGCTGGGGCAGCGCGCCCGAGCGGACGGCGGCGGACAGCGGCGCCAGGTCGGCGAGGCGGGTGTAGGGCGTCGTGTCGGTGACCCCCGTGACGCCGAAGCGGGTGAGGAGCCGGCCGAGCGGGGCGAGATCGGGCGGGCCCTCGCCGGGGAGCAGCGTGCGCAGCCAGGCGTCGGACCGGTGCAACCGGCCGGTCGCCCGTCCGGCCCCGTCCCGCTCGATCCCGGCGTGGTCGGGGCGGTCGCCGCCGTCCAGGCCGAGCGCCTCGACGGCGGCGCTGTTGAGGATCCACCGTGCGCCGCTGCGGTGCTGGATGCGCACCGGCCGGCCGGGCACCAGGGCGTCGACCCCCCGGCGGTCGAGGTCGCCGCCCACCGACTCGTGGTAGCCCACGGCCCGGATCCACCGCCCGGGCGGCAGCGCCGCGTCCGCGGCACGCAGGGCTGCGGCCAGGCCCACCCGGTCGCGCACGTCGCGCGGGCCCACGGGGACCGACCGGCGGGCGGCGGCGGTGGCGAGGAGGTGGATGTGGTGGTCGTGCAGGCCGGGCACGAGCGCGCCGCCGTGCCCGTCGATCACCGCGGCGCCCCCCGCGGGCCCCAGGCCGGGGCCGACGCCCGTCACGCGTTCGCCGGCGATCCGCACGTCGACCAGGCGACCGTCGACCTCGACGTGGCGGAAGCACAGCCCCGGCGCCTCAGGCATCGCCCCGCGTCTCGTCCAGGGCGTCGACCAGCCCCCACAGGAGGGCGGTGGGGGCGTCGAGCACCTCACCGGTGAGCGCCAGGCGGGCTGTCCGGTGGCGGCCGATCCGTCGCGGGATGCTGACCGTGCCCCCGGCCCCCGGCACGAGGCCGAGCGACACCTCCGGCAGCGAGATCCTGGCCGACGGGGCGGCGACGACCGTCGCCGCGAACGCCGGCAGCTCGATGCCCGAGCCCACGCAGGCGCCGTGGAGGTGGGCTGTGACCCGGTCGCCCACCCGGGCGATGGCCCGGCCCACGCTCTGCTGGAGCCGCACGAGGTGGGCGGTGGCGGGATCGGGGAAGGAGCCGAACTCGTCGAGGTCGCCGCCGGCGCAGAAGTCCGGGCCGGCGCCCCGCAGGTGGATCGCGGTGACGTCCGGGGCGAGGGCCGCCAGGTCGAACGCCTCGACGAGCTGGTCGCGCATCGTGGTGTTGAGCGCGTTGCGGACGTGGGGGCGGTCGAGCGTGACCCTCAGCACGGGGCCGTCCCGCGCCACTGCGACGGCGTCGCCCTCCGGCGGGCGGGCCCGGCGCGGGCGCGCCGCGCGCCAGGCGGCGAACTCCGGACCCGCCTGCAACGTCGAGTACACCGCCGACTCTGCCGTGAGACCGGCGTCGACCGAGCGGTGCGCGGCGCCGCGCAGCAGCACGGCGAGCGCGCACGACGCCAGCGGGAACGCGTCGACGGTCGCCGCCACGGCGTCGAAGGCGGCGCCGCAGGCGGGGTCGTCCGCCGCCAGCACGACGTCGCAGAGGGCGGCGGCGGGAGGGGCCTGCGGTCCGCCCGGCGGCTCCGCCGCGGTGCGGCCCACCACCACGGCACGGACGCCGCCGTGCAGCTCCGGCACCGGCCCCGGCGTGGTGCCCGCGTCCAGGTCCACGGCCACCAGCCCCGGCACCGGCGCGTCCGACCACGGCCGGGCGCCGCCGGAGGCGCACACGGCGTCGATCAGCTCGTCGAGGGAGAGTTCGTCGACCGGCATGGTCAGCGGCGATCATGACCCAGGTGAGTGCGCCGTGCGAGCCCGCCGCCGAGGTCGCCGCCTGGGCCGCCAGTGGGGCCATGTGGCTCACCGGCCCCTCCGGCGAGGCCCCGCTCGGCCCGCCGGCCGGCCTGGTCCCGAAGCTGGCGGCGATCGGCGACGTGCTGGCCGACCGGGCCGCGGCGCTGGGCGGGCACGTGGTGGTCGAGCCGCTCGCCCGCCTGGGGCAGCGCGCCGCGATCGCCGGGCTGCGCCGGCACGGCGACACGAGCTGCGGCGGCGCCACCCGGCTGCTGCCGGCGGCCGACGGCTGCTGGCTCGCCGTGTCGCTGGCCCGGCCGACCGACGTCGAGCTCGTGCCGGCGTGGCTGGAGACCGGGCCGATCGCCGGGGGCGTCGCGCCCGATGCCCGGCTCTGGGACGCGGTGGCGGCGCGCGTCGCCGCCGCGCCCGCCGGCGTCCTCCTCGACCGCGCCCTCCTCCTCGGGCTCCCCGTGGCCGTGCTCCCCGACGTGCTCCCCGCCGTGCCCCACGCCGCGCCCCCCGCCGCGCCCCCCGATGTGCCCCCCGCACCGCCCGTGGTCGCCCCGCCGCTCGCCACACTCCCGCTCCGGGCCGTGCCCGTAGCCGGCCCGCCCGCACCGCCCCGGTCGGATCTGCACCACGTCCTCGTCGCCGACCTGAGCTCCCTGTGGGCGGGACCGCTGGCGGGCGCCCTGCTGGCCGCAGCCGGTGCCACGGTGGTGAAGGTCGAGTCGACCGGCCGCCCGGACGGCGCCCGGCTCGGGCCGGCGGCCTTCTTCGACCTGCTCAACGCCGGCAAGCGCAGCGTCGCCCTCGACCTGCGGTCGCGCCCTGGGCAGCGGCTGCTGCACGGGCTGCTGGCCCGGGCCGACGTGGTCATCGAGGCGTCGCGCCCCCGCGCCCTGGAGCAGATGGGCATCGACGCCACCGCCCTGCTGGCGCAGGCCCGGCCGCGCGCCTGGGTCTCGATCACCGGCCACGGTCGGACCGGCCCCGGCCGCGACCGGGTCGGGTTCGGCGACGACGCGGCGGTCGCCGGCGGCCTCGTGTGCTGGGACGGCGCCCGGCCGTGCTTCTGCGCCGACGCGATCGCCGATCCGACCAGCGGCATCGTCGCCGCCGCGGCCGCGCTCGGCGCCCTGGCGGCCGGCGGCCGCTGGCTGCTGGACGTGTCGATGGCCGGTGTTGCCGCGCACCTCGCCGGCCCGACGCTGCCGGCGGGCGATCCGCCCCCGCTCGCCGTGCCGCCCCACGCCGGTCCGGCACCGGGCCACGCGCCCCCGCTCGGCCGGGACACCCGGGCGGTGCTGGACGAGCTGGGGCTCGCCGGCAGCTAGTTGTTTCCGCTCGTGGACGTGGGCGACGCGGTAGGGGTCCACCAAGCCCGGGTCGTGCGGTGGCAGCCCGGATGTCGCCGTCACCGGGTGCACCCCCCTGCGCCGCCGGGGTCGGAGGCGACTCCCCGCGGGCGCTCCGCCGCCGGCGCGAGCACCGGCGTGACCGCATTGTCGGCACGGGATCCCCTTGAGGCCCCATCACCGCCGCCGGCGACCGGTCGCCGCTGACGCTGCTCCGCCGGCGCGTTCGCCCGTGGGGCCCCGCGGTCGGCACCGGGTGCGGGCGCGGCGTCGGGATGGCTGTAGCGCCAGCGGTTGTGCGGGCCGCAGCGGAGCTGGCCGTTCTCCTGGGTCGTCAGCCCCCCGTGCGACCATGCGACGACGTGATCGCCCTGGCAGAGATGGGCGGGCACGTGGCACGTGGGGTGACCGCAGCGGCGGTCGCGCACCTCGAGCACCCGACGCAGCACGCCGCGGAAGCTCCGGGCCGGGCTGACGTCGGCGATGCGGTTCGGACCGTCGAAGACGACCCGTTCGATGAGCGTGGCGTCGTCGCCCAGCAGCTCGGCGACGGTGCCGGGAGCCACGACGGTGCCACCGGCCAGCTCGCACACCCGGCCGGCGAAGGTCTCGTAGCCGACCATGACCGTGAGGAGCGGCCGGGGACGCCTGCCGTCCCGGGGCGCGGTCGTCGCCCGCAGCGCCATCTCGACCAGCGCGTCGTGGCGCCGTTGCGCGCCGGTGCGGGACAGGAGCGCCACCGTGGCGGCGTCGCCGTGGCGAGCCCGGGCGTCTGCCCAGTCGGCGGCGAACAGCTCCCGTTCGATCCGCTCGAGCGCCCCGCCGACCACAGCACGGGCCGTGGCCGTCAGGTAGCCGTCCAGCATGCCGATGCCGTCGAGCCCTGCGGACAGATCGACTCGGCGCAGGTCGTCGTCGCGGCCCCGGCGCTGCTCCGGTCCGTCGGGGTCCGCGGCGTCGCGCCAGTGGGCACAGGTGCGCTCGAAGTCGTCGAAACGCAGCGTGCGGGCATGGCGCACGAGCAGCGCCTCACCCTCCGGGAACGCCGCTGCGGTGCGGGGACCGGCGGCCAGGTACGAGAGCCTGCGGGCATGCGCGGGGCCGATCTCCCCGGCGCCCCACGCCGCCGTGGTCCCGGGCATGACGCGTAACCGCCGCCCCAGCCGCACCTCGGCAGCCACCTCGGACCGGGGGTGGCGGGTCCGGGTGGCGATCCAGTCGGCGGCCGAGCGGGACCCGTCTCCGGCGAAGCCGCGCCGGGCGTCGAACGCCGCCGTCAGGCCGACGGTCACCGCAGCCAGGCGGGCCTGGGCTCGGCGCAGCGTGACCATCGCACCCGCGAGGTCGTCGTCGCCGACGGCATCGGGGTCGACCGCCACCAGGGCGTCGATCGCCACCAGCAGTGCCGCCACGGGGGATGCCGCCACGGGGGATGTCGCGGTGTCGGTCACGGCCCGGTCGTCGCCGGACTGATCACCGCCCGCACGAGCCTGCGGACGGTTCCGGCCCCCTTCGTTTGCGTGGTCTGGTTCGGTGCATACGAACATCAGTTCGCTACTCTAGGTGCCGCCAGATGGCACCGCAACACATTTCAGCCTGTTTGTGTGCTTGACAGGGCGAACACATGTCCGCCATAGTGTTCGAGCACAACGGGCCCACCGCCCGAGAGCGGATCGGGGGTCAGATCCCGACTCCGGACGCGTCCCGGCCGCGGGCGTAGCGTGCGAACACGGCCGAATCGTCGCCGCGCTTCGGCCTGGCACCGAGCCCCACCGGATCACCCGTCTCTCGCACCGTCCCCGACCGGTCCCGACCGGCCCCGATCACCATAAAGGATACTATTTGGCCATGTCGCTCGCCATCACCGATGACCACCGTGCCCTCGCCGACACGGCCGCGGACCTCCTGACGAAGCACGGCGCCCGTGCCGCTGCCCGGGCCCTGCTCGACGCGCCGACCGAGACCCTCCCGCCGTTCTGGGACGAGGTCCGCAACGTCGGCTGGCTGGGGCTGCACCTGCCCGAGGAGCACGGCGGGTCGGGCTACGGCCTGCCGGAGCTGGTCGTCGTGGTCGAGGCGCTGGGACGCGCCGTGGCCCCCGGGCCCTTCGTGCCGACGGTCATCGCCAGCGCGGTGCTGGCCGCTGCCGCGCCGGCGGACCTCCAGGCCCGGTTCCTGCCCGGCCTGGCCGACGGCGGCACCACCGGTGCGGTCGCCCTCGGCGGCGACGTCGAGCTGCGGGACGGCACGGCCCACGGGCCGGCCGGCGTCGTGCTCGGCGCCGGCCTGGCCGATGTCCTGCTCGTCGCCGCCGGCGACGACGTGGCGGTGATCGACGTCCGGGACGGCGGCGTGACGGTCGAGGTGCCCGCCAACCTCGACCCGACCCGGCGCTCCGGCCGCGTCACGCTGGACGGTGCCGCAGCCCAGGTCGTGCCCGGTGCCCGCCGGACCCTGGTGGATCTCGCCCGCGTGATCCTGGCCGCCGAGGCCACCGGCATCGCCCGCGAGTGCACCGAGCAGGCCGCCGAGTACGCCAAGGTCCGCGAGCAGTTCGGCCGCCCGATCGCCATGTACCAGGCGGTCAAGCACCACTGCGCCAACATGCTCGTGGCCGCCGAGCTGGCCACCGCCGCCGTCTGGGACGCCGCCCGGGCCGCGGCCACCGGCGGCGAGCAGCTCTCGCTCACGGCGGCGATGGCCGCCACGCTGGCCCTGCCGGCCGCCGACCAGAACGCCCAGCTCAACATCCAGGTCCACGGCGGCATCGGGTTCACCTGGGAGCACGACGCCCACCTCTACCTGCGGCGGGCGGCCGCGCTCGGCGCCGTCGTCGACGTCGCCCGCGTGGCCGAGGACGTCACCGACCTGACCCGCGCCGGTGTGCGGCGCGAGCGGTCGGTCGACCTGCCCCCCGAGGCCGAGCCCATCCGCGATGCCGTGCGGACCTTCGCGGCGGGGATCAAGGACCTGGACGAGGTCGCCCAGCGCACCGCCCTCATCGAGAGCGGCTACGTCATGCCCCACTGGCCCGCCCCGTGGGGACGGGACGCCGGCGCGGTGGAGCAACTCGTCATCGAGCAGGAGTTCGCGGCGGCCGGCGTCAGGCGACCGGCCTACGGCATCACCGGCTGGGTGATCCTGACCTTGATCCAGCACGGCAGCCACGACCAGGTCGCCCGGTGGGTGCGGCCCGCGCTCAACCAGGACGTCATCTGGTGCCAGCTCTTCAGCGAGCCCGACGCCGGCTCCGATGCCGCCGGGATCACGACGCGCGCCACCCGCACCGACGGGGGCTGGCTGGTCAACGGCCAGAAGGTGTGGACCAGCGGCGCCCACGTGGCGAGCTACGGCCTGGCGACGGTGCGCACCGACCCGGACGCCCCCAAGCACAACGGCATCACCACGCTGGTGATCGACATGCACGCGGAGGGCGTGGAGGTGCGGCCGCTCAAGATGGTGACCGGCGGCTCGGAGTTCAACGAGGTGTTCTTCGACGACGTCTTCGTCCCCGACGACGACGTGGTGGGGCCGGTCGACGGCGGCTGGACCGTGGCCCGGGCCACGCTCGGCAACGAGAGCGTGAGCATCGGCGGCGGCCAGGGCGGCATGTCCGTGCCGGGCGAGAGCTTCATCGGCCCGCTCGACGCCCACCCCGAGCGGCTGGTCGGCGGTGCCGCCCGCGTGGGCCGCTACATCGCCACGCACCAGGCCATGGCCGTGCTCAACCTGCGCAGCGCCCACCGGGCGGTCGCCGGCGGCGGGCCCGGGCCCGAGGGCAACGTCACCAAGCTGGTGCTGTCGGAGAACGGGCACGAGGCCGCGGCCATCCTGTCGGAGCTGACCGGGCCCGACGCGGCCTTCCTGGACGGGCCGGGCGCCGTCTCCGGGATGCTGGTGCTCATGCACCGGGCCATGTCGATCGCGGGCGGCACCTCGGAGATCAAGCGCAACCAGATCGGCGAGCGCATCCTGGGCCTGCCCCGGGACCCGCTCATCAAGTGACCGGCTGACCGGTCAGTGACCCGTCCACACCGGGTCGCGCTTCTCGACGAAGGCCATGGCACCCTCCCGGGCGTCGTCGCTGCCGAACACCTTGGGCTGCCACTCGGCCTGGAGCGCGCGGGCCGCCTCCGGGTCGGTGGCCGCCGTGCGCACCAGCTGCTTGGTGGCCTGCACCGCCAGCGGCCCGTTGCGGGCGATGCGCTCGGCCAGCTCGAGCGCGGCGTCGAGCACGTCGGCGGGCGGCACGACCTTGTTGATCAGCCCCAGCGCCAGGGCCCGGGGGGCGTCGACGGGGTCGCCGGTGAGCGTCAGCTCCAGCGCGGCGGCGAGCGGGATGCGTGACCCGACGAACACGCCGCCGCCGGCCGCGAACAGGCCGCGCTTCACCTCGGGCAGGCCGAAGCTGGCCGTCTCCGACGCCACGACCAGGTCGCAGCCCAGCAGCAGCTCGAACCCGCCGGCCACCGCGGTGGCGTTGGCCGCCCCGACGACGGGCACGGCGATGTCGCCCCGGACGAACCGGTCGAAGACGTCGAGCCCACGCCGCTCCTCGTCGGTCGGGGTGGCGCCGGCGGCGAAGGCCCGCAGGTCCATCCCGGCGCAGAAGGCGCGGTCGCCGGTCCCGGTCAGCACGACGCTGCGCACGCCGGGGTCGTTCTCCGCGTGTTCGAGGCCGAAGCCCAGCTCGGCGATGAGCTCGAACGTCAGCGAGTTGCGGGCCTCCGGCCGGTTGAGCCGGAGCACGAGGACGGCGCCGCGCTGCTCGCGGACCAGGACGGGTTCGGTCATGGATCGGTCTCCAGGGACGGGGTCAGCTTCGGGCCATCTCAGCCGACGCCCTTGCGGACGCGTAAATCGGCGAGCGCCGCGGCGTCGTAGCCGTCGTGGCCGGCCGCCGCAGAGGCGGCGGCGAGAACGTGGCTCCCGCCGAGATCGAGGACGTGCTGCTGCGGCACCCGCGGTGGCCCAGGCCGCGGTGGTCGGCGTGCCCGACGACGAGTGGGGCCAGCGCATCGCCGCCGCCGTGCTGCGACCCGGGGCGCACGCCTCGCCCGACGAGCGGCTCGACTGGGTGCGGCCACGCCGCGGGGCTCGACACCCCACCGCGGCCGGCCGGTGACGGCGATGGCCGCACCACCGAGTGGCACGCCCGGTCGCCGAGGCGTTCGCCGCGGTGTGAGCCGTTGGACCCTTGCGCCGGCCCGCCCGCGGGGCGCGTGATGGAAGGGTGCCGGCGTCCCACCATGGCGAGCAGCGTTCTGGCGAGGGCCGCGCGCCGCGGCTCGTGGAGGAGACGCCGTGGCGGTGGCGGATCGACCGCTCGGGGGCGATGCGCGTGCCGGGGATCGTCTTCGCGTCCCGTGACCTGCTGCCGGACGTCGCCGCCGACCGGTCGCTCGACCAGGTCGTCAACGTGGCGACGCTGCCCGGGATCGTCGGCGCCTCGTTCGCCATGCCCGACATGCACTGGGGCTACGGGTTCCCGATCGGCGGCGTGGCCGCCACCGACGTGGAGGACGGCGGTGTGGTGTCGCCCGGCGGCGTCGGGTTCGACATCTCGTGCGGGGTCCGCCTGCTGACCTCGCCGCTCGACCGGGCGGCGGTCACCCCCCGGCTGCCTGCGCTGCTCGACGAGCTGGGGCGACGTGTGCCGAGGGGCATGGGCCGGGGCGCGGTGTGGGACCTCGACGACGAGCGCGAGCTGGCGCACGTGCTCACCGGCGGCGCCGCGTACGCCGTCGAGCGCGGCCACGGCACGGCGCGCGACCTCGTGCGCTGCGAGGACGGCGGCGTGCTGGCCGGCGCCGACGCGGCCGCGGTCAGCGACCGGGCGGTCATGCGGGGCCTGCACCAGGTGGGGAGCCTCGGATCGGGCAACCACTTCCTCGAGGTGCAGGTCGTCGACCGGATCCTCGATGCCGAGGTCGCCGCCGCCTTCGGGCTGCACGCCGGCCAGGTGTGCGTGATGATCCACTCCGGGTCGCGCGGCCTCGGCCACCAGGTGTGCACCGACCACGTCAAGCGGATGGAACCTGCCCTGGCCCGCTACGGGATCCACGTCCCCGACCGCCAGCTCGCCTGCGTGCCCGTCCGCTCCCCGGAAGGCGAGGCGTACCTGGCCGCCATGGCGGCCGCGGCCAACTACGGCCGCGCCAACCGGCAGCTCCTGTCGGTGGCCGCCCGCCGGGCCTTCGCCCTGGTCACGGGCACCGACCGCCTCGAACTGCTCTACGACGTGTCCCACAACCTGGCCAAGCTGGAGACCCACACGGTCGGGGGCCGGCCCCGGCTGCTCTGCGTCCACCGCAAGGGCGCCACGCGGGCGCTCCCGGCCCACCATCCGGACGTGCCGCCCGACCTCGCCGCAGTCGGCCAGCCCGTCCTGGTGCCGGGATCGATGGGCACCGCCTCCCACGTGCTGGTCGGGGAGCCCGCCGGCGACGCGTTCCACTCCACGTGCCACGGCGCCGGACGGGCCATGAGCCGCACGGCGGCGCGCAAGCGCACCTCCGGGGGCGCCCTGCGCCGCGAGCTGGCGGCAGCGGGCATCGAGGTGCGGGCCGGGTCGAACCGGGGCCTCGCCGAGGAGGCCCCGTTCTCCTACAAGGACGTCGACGCCGTCGTCGACACGGTCGAGCGCGCCGGTCTGGCCCGGCGGGTGGCGCGGCTCGTGCCGATCGGGGTGGTGAAGGGCTGACGGCGCGGGCTCGGCGGGTCACACGTCGACGAGGAACCGGCACCGGACGGCGCCGGGCCGGGAGACCACCGCGAGCTCCGACCGCGCCACGGCCTTCGGCACGGCCCCGGCCGGGCGGACGGTGTCCCGGTCGGCCAGGATCAGGGACAGATCGAGGCCGCCGTCGGGGGCCGCCCGGGCCTCGGACCGGACCGGCACCGCCGCCGCCGTGTCGAGCGTGAAGATCACCTCGTCGAGCACGGCCAGCAGCAGCGACTCGTCCGTCCCGGCCGGCAGGTGCACGTGCCGGCGCCCGACCTCCGCCGCCGGGCCGCCCGCCGCGTACAGGCCGGTCAGGGCGGCGACCGCCTCGTCGCAGCACGAGGCCAGGTCGGTGCCCCACGCCTCCAGGATCACGTCCGCGGTGTGGGGCACGACGCGGTGCCCGCGGCCGCCCGCGGGCGGGCCGGTCATGCCGGCGGCGTCTCCCCCAGCGCGCCGTCCAGCGTCCGCGCCGCCCGCTCGGCCACGGCGGACGGGCGCTCGACCGTCGCCCGCTGCACGCGGGCCGCCATGCGGCGCAGCACCCGCGGGTCGCCGACGTACTCCCGGAGCCGGGCGGACGCCTCGGCCGGACGCCAGTCGTCGGCGAGGATCAGCCGGACCAGGCGGGCCATCCCCCGGTCGGTGGCGGACCAGCCCCGGGCCGGGGCCGCCACGCCGCCGGCGGTGGTGACGGCGGGGCGGGGCGCCCGAGCGTCCGATGTCTCGGGCAAGTGGGCGACGTCGATCATCTCCGTCCTCCTGTGTCGACCCACCGAGGACCGATCGCCGGCGGCTCTGCGTGTGCGGGACGCGCCCTCCCCACGGGTGCGGGTCCGGCGCTGGGACCTCAGCATCTTCCCGGCCGGGGGGGCGCACCAGGGTCCTTGGTCCCGTTCCGGGCGCCGCCCGCGCCGGCCCGGGACAATCGGCCCTACCGGATCCGGCCGCCGCGCGGAAAGCTTCACGGTGGAGGTGCGGCGATGATCTTTCCCGATCGTGTCGAGGCCGGCCGGCGGCTGGCGACGAGACTCCGGTACCTGCGCGGCGAGCCGGTGGTCGTGCTGGGCCTGCCCCGCGGTGGCGTACCCGTCGCGGCCGAGGTCGCCGCCGCGCTCGGCGCCCCGCTGGACGTGATCGTCGTCCGCAAGCTCGGCGTGCCGTTCCAGCCGGAGCTCGGCATGGGCGCCATCGGCGAGGGCGGGGCCAGGATCCTCAACGACGACATCGTCCGCATGGCGGGCGTGTCCGAGGCGCAGGTGGCGGAGGTCGAGGCGCGTGAGCGGGCCGAGCTGGAGCGCCGGGCGACGAAGTTCCGTGGCGACCGGCCGCCGGTGCCGCTGGCGGGCCGCACGGCCGTGGTGGTCGACGACGGGATCGCCACCGGTTCGACGGCGTACGCCGCCTGCCAGGTCGCCCGGGCCCGCGGCGCGGCGCGGGTCGTGCTCGCCGTGCCGGTCGCCCCGCCGGGCTGGACGGCACGCCTCCACGACGTCGCCGACGAGCTCGTGTGCCTGGAGACCCCGGACCCGTTCTTCGCGATCGGCCAGTTCTACGCCGACTTCGGCCAGACGTCCGACGCTGAGGTCGTGGCCTGCCTGCAGCGGGCGGGGCAGGGGGAGGTCGCGGCACGGTCGCCGGGCGGGGCGGCGCCCCGCGACCCCGCGCCCCGGGACGCGGACGTGGTCGTCCAGGCCGGGCCCGTGCAGCTCGGCGGCCATCTCACGCTGCCCGCCGCGGCCACCGGCATCGTGGTGTTCGCACACGGCAGCGGCAGCAGCCGCCACAGCCCGCGCAACCGCTTCGTCGCCGCGGTCCTGAACCGGGCGGGCCTCGGCACGCTGCTCTTCGACCTGCTCACCACCGGTGAGGAACACGACCGGGCCAACGTGTTCGACATCGGGCTGCTCGCCCGCCGGCTCGCCGACACCACCCGCTGGCTGCGGACCCGGCCCGACCTCGCCGGCCGGCGGATCGGGTACTTCGGCGCCAGCACGGGGGCCGCGGCCGCGCTGTGGGCCGCCACCGAGCCGGGGGCCGACATCGCCGCGGTGGTGTCGCGCGGCGGCCGCCCCGACCTCGCCGGGCCCCGCCTGCCGCTCGTGACCGCCCCCACGCTCCTCATCGTCGGCGGCGACGACGAGGTGGTGCTCGACCTGAACCGCCGGGCGCAGGCGCAGCTCCAGCGATGCGAGAACCGCCTTGCCGTCGTGCCGGGGGCCACCCACCTGTTCGAGGAGCCGGGCACCCTGCAGGCGGCGGCGGAGACGGCCCGGGACTGGTTCACCGACCACCTGGCGCCGGCAGCCCGGTCGGCCGGCTGACCGCGAGAGGAGGGGGCGCACATGCCCATCGCCAACTACGGGGTGCTCGCCGCCCATCCGGTCGACCGCCGCCGGGAGGACCCGCACAGCGACGACAGCCCCCACTACCAGATCCATCTGGTCGACGAGAACGGCGTCCACTACCGGGCCGCGGTCAACGTCCTGTCGCAGGAGGCACCCTCCGAGCTGCTGTACGCGGCCATCGACGACTTCCGCCACCCGGTGCTCGACCCGCTGCCGGCACGGGCGGTGGGCTGGATGCCGCTGCCGTCGCGTCCCGGCGGGGCCAGCCTCGACTTCGTGCGGGGCAACCTGTTCGACCCGGCGGTGATGCGGGCCCTGCCCCCGGACCTGCCGGGCGTGGACAACGACCTGGCGGACATGCTCGACCACCACGTCGAGCGGGCGATGGCCGATCCCGAGTCGGTCGTCTACCTCTGGGGCGAGCCGTGGGGGCCCGAGAACCAGCCGGACAAGATCTTCGGCTTCGCGCCCGGCGGCGGCGTCCACAACATCCACATGAACCAGGGCAACAGCGCCGAGTTCCGGGGCGACGACGGCGTGTGGCAGGACGGCGGGGTGGTGGTCCGGTTGCCCGGCGAGTACCGGTGGGTGGCGTTCTTCCTCGCGTTCCAGAGCCAGTCGTGGCACACCGACGACACCTCCGGCCATGCGCTCCCGTCGGTCCCGCCCGGGCCCACGCCGACCGACGGGGCCGTGCCCGTTCGCATCGTCGCCGCCCTCGTCAACCCGGTCGGACCGGCGCCGGAGGCCGAGAAGGTCATGCTCCTCAACGCGTCGCCAGACCCCGTCGACCTCGGCGGGTGGCACCTGGCCGACCGGGTGAAGCGCACCCAGCCGCTCCCCGACGTCGCCGTCGCCCCGGGCGACCTGCTCGTCGTCGACGTCCAGCCGCCGGTGCAGCTCAGCAACCAGGGCGGCATCATCACCCTGCTCGACGGGGCCGACCTCAAGGTCCACGGCGTGTCCTACTCGAGCGACGAGGCCCGCCGGGAGGGCTGGACCCTGACCTTCTGAGGCCCCGCGCCGTCCGGCGACGCCGGGGAACGAGGGACCAAGGACCCTTCTCCCGTCCCAATCGTCAGGGCCCGAGCCGCAGCTCGCGCGCCTCGCCGCCGCGGAGGGCGACGACGGTGCCGGCGACGTCGAGCCGGACCGGCATGGGCTCCGCCCGGGGACGGGCCGCCACCCGCACCCGGTCGTGGTCGATCGACACGGCGAGGCGCTGGCCCCGGTAGCCGACCTCGAACTCCGCGCGTCGTAGCCCGTCGGGCAGCGCGGGCACCAGCGCGAGCTGGCCGGCGGCGATGCGGAGCCCGGCGAACGCGCGGGTGACGATGTCGACGGTGCCCGCCACCGCGCCCAGGTGGATGCCCTCCCGGGTGGTGCTGCCCTGCGTGTCGTCGAGGTCGGCGGCGAGGGCGTCGCGGAAGATGTTCCATGACCGGCGCCGGTCGAGACGGGACAGCACGGACGCGTGCACCACGCGGCTGAGGGTCGAGCCGTGGGCGGTCCGGGCCAGGTAGTAGTCGACCGTCCGCCCCAGCGCCTCGCGGGTGAAGCCGTAGCCGAGCCGACCCAGGAGGGCGACCAGCTCGTCGGGGCCGAGGAGGTAGACCAGCATGAGGACGTCGGCCTGCTTCGCGAGCTTGTAGCGGTTGGTCGAGTCGCCCTCGGCCTCCAGGATCAGGTCGAGGCGCCCGATGTTGCCGTAGGTCCTGCGGTAGCGGTCCCAGTCGAGCTCGGCGAGCGCGTCGTAGCCCTCGAACTGGCTGATGAGCCCGTCGCCGTGGAAGGGCACGGCCAACCGGCGGCTGAGCGTGGCCCAGCGGGCCCGCTCCCCCGGAGCCACGCCCAGGCGGTCGACGACGTCGTCGCACTCGTGGCCCGCCAGGACCTCCAGCGTCTCGCCGGCGCGCTCGAACACCCACGCGGCCAGCACGTTGGTGTAGGCGTTGTCGCGCAGGCCCTGGCCCGGCGCGTCGGGATAGCCGTCGTGGTACTCGTCCGGGCCCATCACGCCGCTGATGTGGAACCGGTCGTCTCGGGGGTCGTGCTCCGCCATCGCCGCGAAGAGGCGGACGACCTCGACGATCAGCTCCGCACCCCGCTCGGTGAGCCACGGCCGGTCCGCCGTCGTCTGGAAGTGCTGCCATGCGTTGTGGGCGATCGCCAGCCCGACGTGGCGCTGGCGGTGCGAGTTGTCCGGCATCCACCGCCCGGACCGCACGTTGTAGAGCTGTGCCGGCGTCTCCTCGCGCCCATCGCTGCCGCTCTGCCAGGGGAACAGC
>DASSGC010000400.1:0-3301 GCA_035693765.1 Acidimicrobiales bacterium | reverse complement strand
GGTGGTGCGGCGCCCGGCCGGTCACCGGTACGCGGCGGCCTGGACCTCGTACAGCTCGGCGTACTGGCCACCCCGGGCCATCAGCTCGTCGTGGCTGCCGACCTCGACCACCCGCGCCCCGTCGAGCACCACGATCAGGTCGGCCATGCGCACGGTGCTGAAGCGGTGCGATACCAGCACCGTCACCCGGCCGCGCCCGGTCGCCCGGCGGGCGGCGCCGGCGAAGCGCTCGAACAGGGCGTGCTCCGTCTCGGCGTCGAGCGAGGCGGTCGGCTCGTCGAGCACCAGCAGCAGCGGCTCGTCCCGCATGAACCCCCGGGCCAGCGCCATCTTCTGCCACTGGCCGAACGACATCTCGACGCCGCCCGGCCACGTCGGCCCGAGCTGGGTGTCGAGGCCCTCGTCCAGTCCCTCGACCACGTCGTCGGCTCCCGCCCGCCGCACGGCCCGGGACACCGCCGGGTCGTCGTCGGCGCGGGGCAGGTCGCCGACGCCCACCGAGTGGCGAGCCGGCAGCTCGAACCGGAAGAAGTCCTGGAACGCTCCGGCCAGCCGCTCGCGCCAGGCGTCGGCCGGCATGCCGGCCAGCGGGGCACCGTCGACGGTGATGCTGCCCGCGGTCGGCTCGTAGAGCTTGCCCAGCAGCTTGACGAGCGTCGACTTGCCCGCCCCGTTCTCGCCGACGAGCGCGACCACGGTCCCCGCGGGCAGATCGAGGGTCACGTCCTCGAGCACCCGCCGCTCGGTCCCCGGGTAGGCGAACGACACGTGGTCGAGCCGGATGCCCTCGGTCAGCCGGTCCGGGACGGGGGTGTCGGCCCGCTCCCCGAACGAGGCGGCGTAGCGCTCCAGCCAGGCCAGCCGGCGAGCGCCGTCGAGCCAGATGCCCCGCAGGAACCCGATCTCGCCCACCGTGGCGCCGATGTAGGCCGACAGCCGGGCCCCGGCCGCCAGCACCAGCAGCACGTCGCCCACCCGGGCGTCGGACCCGGAGGCGACGTGGACGACGGCGGCCACGTAGGCCGCGCCGAACAGCGCCCACGCCAGCGTGTGCCAGACCGCGGTCGCCCAGCGGGCCGAGGCCATCGGCCGGTACCAGGCCTCCCACGCCTGCCGCCGCTGCTCGACCAGGCGGGGGCCGATGCCGGTGACACGCACCTCCTTCGCCGGCGGTGCGGTCGTGGCGGTCTGGAACAGGTGCCGGGCCAGCCGGTTGGCCTGGGCGCCGCGCTCCTGGACGGCGCGCTCGATGCCCGGCCGCCACGACGAGGTGACCACCGACGGCAGCGCGAACACGGCCAGGAGCGCCAGCCACGGGTCGATGGAGACCAGCAGGCCCACCGTGACGCCCAGCCGCAGGATCCAGCCGCAGGTCGAGAACAGCGACATGTACATGTGGTCGAGCACGAACACCTGGTCGCGCAGGACCGCGAGCCGGTCGAGGTGCTCCGGCCGCTCGTGGTGCTCGACGCTGGCCACCGATGCCTGGAGGCGCGCGACGTGCGCCTCGAGGGCGATCGTGATCTTGTCGCGGAACCGCCGCTCGACCCGGGTGCCGACCACCCGCAGGAACCAGGTGGCGGTCGCCGACAGCCCCAGGCCCACCGCGGCGGTGACGACCAGGGTGCGATCGCCGTCGACCACGCCCTCGCCCAGCAACATGAGCCAGACGGCCAGCAGGGCGTCGGGCAGCGCGGCCAGCAGGGCCAGCCCGAACGCCACGATCAGCAGGGCCGGCTCCGCCCGGTAGCCGATGACGAGCATGCGCCACAGCGACGGCAGGCCGGGCGGCAGCGCGGCGTCGTGTGCCTTGGTGCTCGGGTCACGCAAGGAGGCCATCGGCCCTCCGCTCGTGCTGGCCGCCGCCGTCGCCGCCCCCGTCGCCGCCCCCGCCGTCGTCGCCGCCCCCGCCCCCGCCGTCGTCGCCACCCCGCCCGTTCGCGCCACGGACGCCGTCGCCGGCACCGGCGGCCCCCGGGGGGGCGCTGCTGCCCTCGGCGAGGTCGTCGAGGTGCTCGCCCTCGTCCTCGCCCTCGGCGAAGCGGCTGGCCTGGAGGTCGAACATGGTGCGGTAGCGGCCGCCCGCCGCCATCAGCTCGTCGTGCGACCCGAGCTCGACCACACGGCCGTGCTCGAGCACGCAGATCCTGTCGGCGTGCCGGACCGTCGAGAACCGGTGCGAGATGAGCACGGTGGTGCAGTGGCGCGTGGCGGCCAGCAGGCGCTCGAAGATCTCGGCCTCGCCCCGGGCGTCGAGCTGGGCGGTCGGCTCGTCGAGGATCACCAGCCCGGCACCCAGCCGTACGCGGCACAGGGCCCGGGCCAGCGCGACCCGCTGCCACTGGCCGCCCGACAGGTCGATGCCGCCGTCGTAACCCTTGGCCAGCACCGTGTCGAGCGACGCCAGGCCACCGGCACCGGCGGCCTCGAGCGCGGCGAGCACGACCGCGTCCGGGGCGCCGCCGGGGGCCACGTTGTCGCGGAGCGTCAGCTCGAACCGGACGAAGTCGGCGAAGACGGCGGCGATGCGCGACCGCCAGTCCTCGACGTCGAGGTGGCGCAGGTCCGCGCCGTCGACCAGGATCGCCCCGCCCTGGGGGTCGTGGAGGCGGCACAGCAGCTTCGCCAGCGTGGTCTTGCCGGCACCGTTCTGGCCGACGATGGCCAGCGACGACCCGGCCGGGATGGTCAGGTCGAAGCCGTCGAGCACGGGCCGTGACGCGGCCGGGTAGGCGAAGGTGAGGTCGCGGAACCTGATCTCGGCGGCCGGCAGCCCCGCCGCCGGCTCGGTCCCCGGCCGCAGATCGCCGGCGGGCGCCATCGCCGGGCGCAGGCGGCCGACCGCGGCGACGGGGGCGGCCGCGCCGTCGAGCGCCCAGTTGAGCCCGCCGAACGCGATGAGCGACGCGCCCACCGCCGCCTGGGCGAAGGTCACCGTCTGACCGAGCTGGAGCCGGCCGTCGAGCGTGGCGCCGGTCATGGCCCAGAACACGGCCCCGTTGGCGAGCAGCACGATGACGAGGCTCGACGCGACCGACCGCTCGCGGAGCCGCGTTGCCTCGTACTGGAGCCGGTGGAGGGTGCTGCGACGGTCGGTGAAGCGCCCGACGGTCCAGTCGGCGAGCCCGAACAGCCGTAGCTCCTTCGCTGCGGGTGGATCGACGGCGAGGCGGTACGCGTAGTCCGCGTCGCGCTGCGCGCTCCGCACCTCGTCGG
This sequence comes from Acidimicrobiales bacterium, assembly GCA_035693765.1. Lineage (GTDB taxonomy): Bacteria > Actinomycetota > Acidimicrobiia > Acidimicrobiales > VFJN01 > ZC4RG19. The sequence continues at coordinate 85 of DASSGC010000400.1, read as the reverse complement.
TGTTCCGATCGCGCCAGACCGCGCTCTCGCGGAGCAGCCAGTGCGTGGCCAGCCAACCGCCGGCGAGCACGAGCGGGGCCCACCA
>DASSGC010000399.1:0-2112 GCA_035693765.1 Acidimicrobiales bacterium | reverse complement strand
CGCACGGCGCGCGACGGGTTCGTAGCGTCGAGGAACCTGACGGGCGTGTCTCCTGAATGCCCTGCCACGACAGTTGTTGGCTTTCGAGCGAAGCGACCGTCCGTCGGGTTCTGCCACCGGCGTGGCTCGAAAGAGGAACGGCAACCAAGTCCCCACATCAGGTCTGCCCGCCGGGGGCGCCACCCACTGCACCCCAGGCTTGGAGCACAGCGTGATCACCATCGGGATCGACCCTCACAAGGGTTCCCACACCGCCACCGCCGTTGACGCCTCCGAGGCCGTCGTCGGAGAACTACGCGTTGCCGCCGACCGTCATCAACGCGCCCGGCTCCTCGAGTGGGCGGCTCGGTTCGAGCCCCGCCGGTGGGCGATCGAGGGCGCCACCGGCATGGGTGCCCTGTTGGCCCAGCAGCTTGTCGGAGCCGGCGAGCACGTCGTCGATGTACCCCCGAAGCTCTCGGCCCGGGTCCGGTTGATGGACACCGGCCGGATCGACAAGACCGACCCCAATGACGCCCGCTCCGCTGCCATCGTGGCTCTCCGCAACGCCACGTTGAACACCGTGGGCGCCGACAGCGAACACCGCGTCGTGCTGCGGCTGCTGGCGGACCGCTACCACCAGCTCACCGCCCAACGCACCCGCAGCGTGTGTCGCCTCCATGCCGTGCTGTGCCTGCTCATCGAGGGCGGCACCGGTCGGTCCCTCAGCACCGGCAGGGCCGTAAAACTCCTGGCCGGCGTGGCTATCGGTGACCCGATCATCGCGGAGCGGGTCGCCACCTGCCGCCAGTTCGTCACCGAGCTCGAAGCCCTGGACCAGGCCCTGGTCGACATCCGGGCCCGGACCGTCACCGCCGTCGACGCGTCCAAGACGACAGTCATCGACGTGTACGGCGTCGGACCGATCGGCGCCGCGATCATCCTCGGACACAGCGGCGACATCCGCCGGTTCCCGACCGCCGGGCACTACGCCCGCCACAACGGCACCGCCCCCATCGAAGCCTCCTCGGGCCCCAAGGCCCGCCACCGGCTCAACCCCCGAGGCGACCGGCACCTCAACCACGCCATCCACACCGCGGCCCTCACCCAGATCGCCCACGATCACCCCGGCCGGGTCTACTACGCACGCAAGCTGGCCGAGGGCAAGACCAACAAGGAAGCGCTGCGGGCCCTCAAGCGGCGCCTCAGCGACGTCATCTACCGGCAGCTTCTCGCCGACACCTGACACCCTCGGCAGACAGCCGCGCCGCGCCCAGCCCAAGGCTCGCCGCCGGGCGCCGACCGCGGGCCCGGGAGGACAACGTGGGGACGACTCGTGAATCCAGCGTGGCCGGCCTCGCACCCCACGACAGCCGACTCTTCGGATAAGTCACTCCCGGACCCAACACGACCCTAGAACCCCCCGCCGCTCGAGCAACACCGCGAGCGGTCTTCGACGCGCCCCACCCACCACCGAAACCCGCCCTTGACACAAAGAGGATTCGCTCTGGAGCGCTCGCACCGTCAGTCGTACCGTCGGCGGCCTCTGATGGTTGCTGGGGCTGCCTGACCGGTCCCCGGCCACTGGAGCCTCGGCATGACGCTTGGAGGTTCCACTGTGGACGTTCCCGTCTCGACAAGCACCGCGATCGCCAACCGGGACGACCTGTTCAGCCCGGACGAGCAGCTGGCGTTGGCAGGGTTCCTGGCCGGCTACAGCGGCCTCACCCGCGAGGCCTACAGGCTCGACCTCCGCCAGTATGTCGCGTGGTGCACGGAACATCGGGTGGCGGTGTTCGGGGCGCGCCGGGCCGACATCGAGTGCTTCGCCCGCCACCTCGAGGCGCTCGGGGGGGCCCGGGCCACGATCGCCCGGAGGCTGTGCACCGTGGCGTGCTTCTACCGGTACGCCGAACAGGAAGGCCTGATCGCCGTGTCCCCGGCAGTGCACGTGCGGCGCCCCCGCCTGGACTACGAGTCCCACGCCACCGGGCTGGACCGCAACGAGGTCGGTGCCATGCTGGTCGCCGCCGGACTCGCCACCGCCCGCGATCACGCACTCATCAGTGTGCTGGCCCTCAACGGGCTGCGGTCTCCGCAGCCATTGGCGGCGACATCGAGGACCTCGGACTC
>DASSGC010000398.1:0-2398 GCA_035693765.1 Acidimicrobiales bacterium | reverse complement strand
GGGGCCGTGGCGCAGCATCGGCGTGTGAGGCGGGGCCACGCCGACGGCGCGACCGTGTGATCGGGCCGGCCCGTGATCGCGGCGGGTGGGTCAGCCGGCGCGCGCCCGCCCCCGCGTGCTGACCGACACCAGCACGTCGAGGATCTCGTCGACGTCGGGGTAGCGGCCGTCGAGGTGGCCGAGGGCCAGGGCGTCGACCATGGCGATCAGGCCGTCGGCCCGCATCGCCAGGCGGCGCCGGTCCTCGCGCGTTGCGTCGGGGGCGCCGCCGGCGGCCAGACCCCGTGCCAGGTTGGCGCGGCTGGTGTCGAGCTGGGCGCGAAGGCGGTCGCCCAGCGGGCCGGGGTCGAGCCGCCGGCGCATGACCAGCCGGAGCACCTCCGGGTGGGCCACCAGGCGGGTGACCGTCGCCCGGAACAGCTCGCGGACGGCGGCGGCGGGCGGGTCGCCGTGGCGGCGCGAGGCGACGCCGGCCTGGTACGTGGCGGTGCGGCGCTCGTCCCAGAGCTGGTCGACGAGGTGGCGGAGCAGCTCGTCCATGTCGGCGAAGTGGACATAGAAGCTCGACTGCGCGATGCCCGCCCGCTGGGTGACGGCGGTGGTGGTGAGCCCGGGCTCGCCCTGCTCGTCGAGGACGGCGAGCGCGGCGTCGAGCAGGGCCTGGCGCGTGCGCTCCTTGGCCTCTCGCCTCGTGACCGTCTGCCTCGCCACCGACTGACCCTTCCCGCACCCGCGATTCACCGATAACCTATCGCCGAACACCGGCGTGAGGGGGATCCATGCGGTTCGGCGTGTTCTACGAGCTCCAGCTGGCGCGACCCTGGGGGCCCGACAGCGAGTGGCGGCTCTACCACGACGCCCTCGACGAGCTCGAGCTCGCCGACCGGCTCGGCTACGACTACGCCTGGGTCGTCGAGCATCACTTCCTCGAGGAGTACTCGCACTCCTCCGCGCCCGAGGTGTTCCTCGCCGCCGCCAGCCCGCGGACGAACACCATCCGCCTCGGCCACGGCATCATGCAGCTCACCACCAACCACCCGGCCAAGGCGGTCGAGAGGGTGGCCGCGCTCGACCTGCTCTCCAACGGCCGGGTCGAGTTCGGCATGGGCGAGAGCGCCAGCATCACCGAGCTGCATCCGTTCGGCGTGCGGTTCCGCGACAAGCGCGAGATCTGGGAGGACGCGGTGCGCTGCGCCATCCCGATGTTCGGCGAGGGAGGGGTCACCTACGAGGGCCCGCACTTCCAGTTCCCGCTGCGCAACGTGCTGCCCAAGCCCCGCCAGAAGCCCCACCCGCCGTTGTGGACCGCCTGCTCGCAGATCGAGACGATCGAGTACGCCGGGCGCCGGGGCCTGGGGGCGCTCGGGTTCCAGTTCGTCAGCGCCGACGCTTCCAACGCCTGGGTCCACGCCTACTACAACGCCATCACCAAGCGCCTCGACAAGCTGGCCGACTACCCGATCAACCCCAACATCGCCCTGGTCAGCATGTTCATGTGCGCCGAGACCGACGAGGAGGCGCGGGCCCGGGCCGACGGCGCCACGTTCTTCCAGTTCTGCCTGCGCTACTACAACAGCCCCGACCGCCGCCGGCCCGAGCCGGGCGAGGTCAACATGTGGGACGAGTACACGGCCTGGAAGCGGGCCAACCCCGAGGCCGCCGAGCGGGCGCTGTCGGGCGGGCTCATCGGGTCGCCCGAGACGCTGCGGCGCAAGCTCCGCAAGTTCGAGCTGTCGAACATCGACCAGGTGATCCTGCTCAACCAGGCGGGGCGCAACACCCACGCCGACATCTGCCACAGCCTCGAGCTGTTCGCGACGCAGGTGATGGACGAGTTCCACGCCAACGTCCCGGCCCACGAGGAGTGGAAGGCGGGGGTGCTCGCCGGCGAGATCGAGTTGGAGGAGATCGACACGTCGCAGTTCCTGCGGCGCTTCGGACCCAAGGCGGTGAAGGTGTGACCATGGCGCAGTTCACGTCCGAGACGACCGAGAAGGGCGTCACCGAGCGCCGCTTCGCGCTCGACCGCCCCGGCGACGCCGTGCCCGGCGTGCTGTGGACGCCTGAGGCGGCCGACGGCACCGACGACGGCGATCGCGGCAGGCCGCTGGTCGTCATCGGCCACGGCGGCAGCCAGCACAAGCGGGCGCCCAACGTCCTGGCGCTGGCCCGCTGCCTGGTGCGGCACCACGGCTTCGCCGCGCTCGCGATCGACGCCCCGTTCCACGGGGAGCGGATGCCGCCGTCCGAGCGCGAGCTGCCCTTCGACGAGCAGCGCCGGGCGCTCCGCCGCCGGCTCTTCGGCGGGGACCAGGAGGGCATCGCCGCCCGGGCGGTCGCCGACACCACCGCGGCGCTCGACTTCGCCCGGTCGCTGCCCGAGGTGGGCACCGGACCG
>DASSGC010000397.1:0-3456 GCA_035693765.1 Acidimicrobiales bacterium | reverse complement strand
GCACTCGCTGCACCGGTAGACGACTCGGGGTCGGGCCATGGGCGAGAGGCTACGGGCGACCTGTGACACTCATGATGACGGCGTCCTCGGTCGGGCCCGGGTCTGACCCTTCGTCTGTGACCGGCTCCGTGCCTTGCCGCTGATCTGTCGGCGCACCAGCAGGTCCTGGATCACCTCACACCCGGGCCCGGCGCCCGGCTTGCAGTCACGCCGCGATCTAACGTGACCGACCGTGCGTGCCCGGCTACTCGTTCCCGCCTACGCCGCCCTCGCCGGCGTCGTCACGTGGCCGCTCGGCCTCCACCTCGCCAGCCGGATGGCCTACGGGACCGAGGAGGTCGGCACGGTCCCCCTGTTCAACCTGTGGACCCTGCGCTGGAACCAGGCGCGGCTCGGCCACCTCTACCGGCACTACTGGGACGCCCCCCTGTTCCACCCCGAGCCCGGCGCGTTCGCGCTGTCCGAGCCCCAGCCCCTCACCGGGCTCGTCTTCGCGCCGCTGGCCGCGGTCACGGGCAACCCCGTCCTCGCCTTCAACGTCGTGCTCCTGGCCGCCTTCACCCTCAACGGCCTCGGCGCCCACCGCCTCGCCCGCACCCTGGGCGCCGGCCCGGGGCCCGCGGCCGTCACGGGAGCGCTCGGCGTCGGCCTGCCGTTCGCCGCCGTCCAGATGGGCGTCCTCCAGCTCACGATGGTGTTCCCCCTGTTCTTCCTCGTCGACGCCGTCGTCCGGTGGGCCCCCGCGGGCGGGCGCCGCCGGGCCGCCGCCGCCGGCCTCTGGCTGGCCGTCACCGTCCTCACGTGCGGCTACTACGGGCTGTTCGCCGTCGTGGTCGTCGGGCCGGCGGCCGTGCTGCTGGTCCGGCGGTCGTGGCTCAGCCGACGCAGGCTGGTCGACGCCGCCGTCGCCGTGGGCGTGTTCGCCGTGCTGGCCGCGCCGGCGGTGGTCGGCCAGGCGTCCCGGACCTCGGGGTACAGCCGATCGGACGAGATCATCGAAGCGCTCAGCGCCGGCCAGACCGACTTCTGGCAGCTCCCCGTGGAGGCGCCCGGCGCCGGGCTCATGCCGTGGCTGCACGACCTCGACGGCGGCCAGGCCCTCTACCCCGGCACGGTGCTGCTTCTGCTCGGGGTGGTCGGCTACGCGGTGGGGTCCCACCGGTGGGCCGCAGTCGGGCGGGACGCCACGCGGGCCCCGCTGCCCGCCGGCGAGGCATCCGGCGACCCGGCGGTCACAGCCGGCGACCCGGCGACCCGCGACCCGGCGGTCCCGGCCGGCGACCCGGCGGTCACGGCCGGCGACCCGGCGGTCACGGCCGCAGGCGCCGGGGGCGGCGACGTCGAGCCCGCCGGCGACGGCCAGCGCACCGGGCCCGACCGTGTCGACCGCCGGCGGCGCCTGTGGTTCCTGCTGGCCGGGCTCGTCCTCGCCCGCGTCCTCAGCCTGGGCCTGAACCTCGACCTCGGCGGGTTCCGGCCGTACTCGGTCGTGCGGTCGGTGGTGCCCGGCTTCGACTCGCTGCGCAGCCCGTTCCGGCTCGACGTGCTCACCCAGGTCTTCCTCGTCGCCCTCGCCACCTTCGCGATCGACCACCTGTGGCGCCGGGCGTCGGGCCACGGGCGGGGCCCCGCCGCCCGGCGGGCCGCCTGCGGCCTGGTCGCGGTGGCGGTCGTCGGCCTCGCCATCGCCGAGACCGGCGTGATGCCGGTCCGGCTGTTCCGGGTGGCGGACGGCACCCCCGACTGGGCCGCCTGGATCGCCGACCACCCGGCGGCGGGCGACGTCCTCGCCTACCTGCCCTTCCCGGCCGAGGGCCGCGTCGAGTTCTACGAGCCCACCGTCGAGCACATGCTGGGCGTGCTCGACACCGAGGCCACCACCGTGAACGGCTACTCCGGCTTCTTCCCCGCGAGCTACGACAGCCTCGAGGGCGCGCTCCGCGGCTACCCCAACGAGGATGCGGAGTCGTTGCTGCGCCGGTACGGCGTGACCCGCCTGGTGGTCGACCAGGACTGGCTGGCCGGGAACCCGGGCGCGGCCGCCGCCATCGACGGGCGCTACCGGCCCGTGTTCACCGGCGACGAGGTGACGGTGTACGCCCGCCGCTGACGTCAGGCCCGGCGGCGGACCGACCGCACGACCAGCACCACCAGCAGGGCCAGCACGCAGGCGCCGGCCAGCCCCAGCAGCGCCAGCGTCGGCCTGTGGTACAGCGTGGCCTCCGACGCCATCGCCACCGGACCCTCCCCGAGCCGGGGCGTCCAGGTGGTGTCGTCGCCCGGCAGGCGGGCGGTGACCTCCACCGGCACGGCGTCGGCCAGCGGCTGCCCGATCCGGGCCTCGATCGCGGCGGCATCCTCGCCGAGCGGCTCGCCGTCGAGCGCCGCGGCCAGGCCGGCGTCGCCGAACGCCTCCAGCCCCCCACGCAGGTCGGCCGTCCCGGAGAACGTCAGCTCGGTCCGCCCGAACGACTCGCGGCGGCTGACCCGCAGGTCGTGCAGCGGCCCGTCGGGCCCCGACACCTCGGCCAGCACCGCCTCGGCCTCCTCCGGCGTGCCGAACGGCTTCGTGGCCCGCACCCAGGTGACGCCGTCGCCGCCGGTGTCCGGGCCGGTGACCGTCCAGCCGGCCGCCACCAGGTCGTCCTTGCGGATCAGCGCGCCGAGGTCGGCCGACCCCGAGGTCCCGTCGTCGTCCATGTCGGGCACACGCGCCAGCGCGTCGGCGTCGAGACCCGTGGCCACCTCGACCGAGCCCGAACCGTCGCCCGCCACGTCGACGGTGACCGCCACCCGGACCTGGCAGGCGGTGGCCAGCAGGGCGACGGTCAGGCAGGTGACGACGAGGCGGAGGCGGCGGGGCATGGGAGGGAGCCGGCGGACGCGGCGCGGCGACTGTAGCGGCGCCGCCGAGCGCGACGGGTACCGGCACGCGCCAGGGGCCGCCCTGAGGCGGCCCCTGCCGTGACCGTGGTGGGCTGTTCCCCCCCGGGATCAGGTCTCGACGACGGGCGGCGGCGCCCCGGCCTCGGCCAGCTCCATCGGCGGCGGGGTGAACCCCTCGACCGCCCGGAACACGATGGACTTCTCGTCGTTCTCGTCGACCTCGACGTCGACCACGACGATCTCGCCGGCCCGCAGCTCCTTGAGCAGCAGCTTCTCGGACACCGGGTCCTCCACCATGCGCTGGATGGCACGGCGGAGCGGTCGGGCGCCGAGCTGGGGGTCGTACCCCTTGTCGGCGAGCAGGTACTTGGCCTCCTGCGTGAGCTCCAGGCCCAGGCCCTGGCCCTCGAGCTGGCGCTGCACCCGGGCGATCATCAGGTCGACGATCTGGGTGACCTCGTCCTTGGTGAGCTCGTGGAACACGATCGTGTCGTCGATGCGGTTCAGGAACTCGGGACGGAAGTGCAGCTTGAGGGCGTCGTTGACCTTCTCCTTCATCTTCTCGTAGGA